>JBHLNT010000328.1:0-3336 GCA_048941265.1 Promethearchaeota archaeon | reverse complement strand
CAACTCCGAATTCGCGACTCGTTATGATATCATTAACATAATCTTTTAGTGATTGAATGTACTTCGGAGCTTCTTGTGTATCAAGAATTACAGCTTTTTTTGCCCATTGTTTACAATAATTACAATCATCACACATAGAAATACAGTCTTGCCTTTTGAAGAATTCTATAAATCCATCGAGCTTTGTATTGTCTATTATTAATTTTGATTTAGGTTCTTTCACAAATGTATCAGTCATTTTAACATTAGGATCCTTTTCTACACCAACAGTCATAGAAAAACCCTGTATAATATCCACAAGATTTCCTTCATATTTACGAGAAGAAAACGCTTTTACAGCTCGAAGAATCCATTCAGTACTCATACGGCGTCCGGCAATCTTGAAATTATTAATTCCAATGGCTTCATAGTGGGATAAATCCTCAGGGCGCACCCATCGTGCTTTAATTACTTCAGTAGGATTTGAAAACTTAATAATACTACAATTAAGGATACAATAATCGATATAATTGCCCCCGAGTTGGTGAAATGATTGAGATGAATGCCCGATAATATTATAGTGATAATATCTAAAGGGACATTGGTATAAACAACCATCTGTCAAAAGGAGATTAATATCACAATTTACTGCTTTTTTAATTTTCTCCAAAGTCTTGAAATCACGATTGATCATTACATCAGGTGTGATTTCATCAGCTCCGAGTGCTTCATAGAATTTTGCTCGATTTACGCTATTAACATGTGCAATGGTAGAAACGCGAATCTTAAACTTAGGAAATTGTTCTTTAATTATACTAATTAAAAAAGGAATTGTAACAATTACATTATCCGTACCAATATCGCTAATCCATTGAAGATGTTCTAATAATTTTTTATGATACGCAGCATCGTATTCCATGTTGCTCATGCATGGAGCATTGAGTAAATAAGAGAATTTAATTTTTTTTTCGTGAACTTTCTTAACATATTCAGCGATTTCTTCATCCGTCATGGGTTTTAGTAGAAATGAGGGGCGTCCATGACCAACAATTGAAAAATTTGCTGCTCCATAGATATCTTTTACTGGATATTTAGCTAACTCATCAATGAGCTTAGGATCCCAATTTGTCGCAACACAAAACTGTATTTTTATCACCTATTAATCAAATTTAGGTTATTTTTTTCATTAATATTTTAATTCCTTTTTAAATAAGGTATTTATTTTAAAAATGGTCGTTATTGTTAATTTTTATTATTTATTTTTAAAAAAAAATTTGTTAAATACTTTTTTAAATTTCTCCATATCTTCATTCTTGATTAATTTTGGCATGAGCTTTTGCATTGAGTGGTAGTAAGGGAGCGCAAGCCATGAGTTTAGACATGTCACCTTCGACCACATATGTTCCAGCCATTGTTGCTTGAATAGGATCTGTCTCTCCTGAAAGTGTTTTTTTCAATGTATTGAAATCAGTTTTATGGGAGATTTTTGGAGCATCTGGTCCAGAATATTCACCCATCCCCCAATTTAACTTATCTTTTTCAACAAATTGCCAATAATTCATCTCTTCTCTGTCAGTTACAAAAAATTGGAAAATTAAAGGTGTAAGAGAATCTAATAAAGGTTCTAAATCTGGCAAATCATTAAAAGCTTCCATGTATTTTGTAAGATATTCTTCCCATTCTTTTTTTGTATCCATATTATTTTTCACCTCCTTTTCTTTTTGGTTTTGTAAATAAAATTTTGGTGTTTTAATTATTAAACCTCTTTCTTTTGCTTTCTGAGCCATTAATTCTGTACCATATGGCAATGATTTAATAAAATTTATATCCTCATTACTTATACAGTTTAAAGGATCAATATCTTTTTCAATTAGGAAATCAAGAACATCATGCTTGAATGGTTGTGGTACCAATTGAACGATTATCGATATTATTAGATTTTTATCAACCTGGCTTAAACCTTGTCTTTCTGCTGTTCTTTCGGCAGTAAATCCAATTCCTTGCTTTGCAGCTTGTTGCATATCTTTAGGGACTATTTTCATGGCTTCTTCAAAGAATTCTTTTGCATCATATGTCCAAGAAATTCCTATATACGTATCTGATTCTACTTCTTTTACAGGACTCTTTAATTTTCTTTTTTCCTTTTGTAAAAAAATTTCTCCTAAATTAAGGTAATCATAAAAGTAAGCCATGAAATTTCTATAGGATTCAGCATTTTCTTCGGAAGGTATATAATATGCTTTTTTAATTGCTTCCTTGCAATAATTACAACTTATTCCACAGTTTTCAGAACATCTCGTACCATTAAAAGGGAAATTTTGGATAAAATCATCTAAGGAATTACTTTTTAACTCAGCTTTAAAAGCGGGTACACTTAACATAATACCTATATCGTGTGGATTTCCACCAATCTTTTCTTGTTTGGTAGCAAATTCTGAAAACTGAGCACCTGCTAATTCTAAAGGATCTGAAACAAATGAATATCCATTAAAAATCTCTCCAAGATTCCCATTATAAGATTTATGACAGTATGCTTTTAATGTCTTAAATAACCAATTTGTTCCATACCTTCGCCCTGAGATCTTAAAATAATCTATTCCAATTTTGATATATTTATCTAAATCTGTTGGTTGAATCCATCGACACATGAGAATCTGTTCTGGATAAAAGCTTTTTTGATTTTGACAGGCTATTGTTGCCCAGTCGTTATAATAACCTTCTAATACATCATGTATCTGACTAGCATGAGAGCATTCTGTATAATGGAAAAATCTGAATGGGCACTCATAAAGACAACAATCATTCGTAAGTAATTCAATGTCGCATTTTACTGCTTTTTTAATTTCCTTAAGAAGGGGAAAGTCACGATTAAGCATGATAGATAAAGTTAATACGCCTTCTGACCCTATAATCTCTTGCCATTCCAATGCACGAGAGAGAGAATTGACTTCTGCAATCACAGATACTTTTAATTTTATTCTTGGATGATAATTCTTAGCAAATTCTGCAAGATATGGATCAGATACAGTAAGATATTCTACATCCATATCATCCAGCCAATCTAATTCCTTGAGTGCTTTTGTTTGCTCATTAGAATTAAATTTAAAATAACCAAGACATTGTCCATTCCATAACCAAGTAAATTTAAGATTTAAATCATGAACTTTATTAATATAAGTTTCAATATCGGATTTTTCCCTTTTCGGCATTAAAAGAAAAGGACGCCCCGAACCGGTAAAACTTAGGTCAGTAGTTCCATATAAATCATGTACACTTCGACTTAAAATAGTTTCATTTTGTATATGGTTCAATAAATCTAATTTCCAATTACAAGCTAATGAAATACGCATGAAATCA
>JBHLNT010000327.1:0-3350 GCA_048941265.1 Promethearchaeota archaeon | reverse complement strand
TAAAAGAATCTCTAAAGCATTATCAATCCCGGTTCAAAAACTAGCTTTAGAGAAATTTGGAGATACCGTATATGGTAATACTATTCTTTTCGGTGCTTTTACAGCGCTTTCGGGAATATTTTCGGAGGAATCGGCACTTAAAACTATACAAGAATTCGTACCGAGCGCAACATTAGATAAAAATATTGAAGCATTTGAACTTGGAAAGTTAGAAGCACGGGATTTTCTTAAAAAATTAAAAGAAGAGGGGGAGAATTAAAATTTACATAGATAAAATTCAAAAAGGTTGGCAAGAATTAGATTCTGAAATCATAAAAACCGGAAAGTGTGTATATTGCGGGGCTTGTGGAGCCTTTTGTGCGAATATCAAATTTGATTCTGAAAAAGAAGTACCGATTGAAGATGGCTCATGCAAAGAGGTTAATACCTGTCGAGATGGATTTGGATTGTGTTATAATATTTGTCCGAAAACAGAAATCGAAAAAATTTCTTCAGCACTAATGGATAAATGGGTATTTGGTAAAGAACATGATAAAATTCTTGGCCACTACATAAAAATTGTATCAGTAAAGGTTTCGGATTCAGCACGGGAAAAACTGGCGATGGATGCTGGACCAATTACCGCATTATTATGGACCGCAATGGAAGAGGGTATAATAGATGCATCAATTGTTACGGGAAAGGATGAGAACTTCAAACCATTTCCTATGATTGCCGAAAACCAACAGGAATTATTTAAGAGTATCGGATATAAACCAAGTCAGAGTCCTACTTTGTCATTGATAGGTGAAGCAATTAATAAGGGATTTGTAGATATCGCCGTAGTAGGTACACCTTGTCAAATTCAAGGGCTTAGAAAATTACAAAATCATCCTCGTTTTGATTTTGAAGCATTTGATTTAGTTTCCTTAGCTATTGGAACATTTTGTTTCGGTACTTTTCATAATAAACAATTGGATGAAATTTTCAAAAGTTATGGAATTAATTCGAGTGAGATTCAGAAAATAGACCATGATCGAAAGGATTTCAAAATGAAAGTTTCAGCTAATTCAGATGTAAAAGAGATTCCACTTAATCAATTATATGATAAATCCATTAGAAATGCTTGTTTTGCGTGTTCTGATTATACGGCTGAATTTGCAGACATATCCATCGGGAAAGTGGGTAGTGAAGGGGAATTTAGTACTATCATAATAAGAACGCAAAAAGGGAAACAGATCTATGATTTAGCATTAAAGAACGGAATGCTTGAAGAAAAATCACTTAAAAAAGACGATCATGAGCTAGTTTTAGATATTACCCGAAGCAAGACTGATATCGTTACTATTGAAAAAATAATAGAGCTCTCTCCTGAATTAAAAAGTTTCTATATAAGAAATCCAACAATAGCTAAAGCTTATCGACCAGGAAACTTCGTTTTTTTGTGGCTTCCAGATATAGATTTTTTGCCGATGTCTATTTCTAATGTAAATGGAAATCTTTTAGAAATCACAGTTCAAAAGATTGGTGAAGGGACCATTAAATTATTTGAAAAACAAGTTGGAGATAAAATTGGGATAAGAGGTCCATTTGGTAATGCTTGGAATTATGAAGATGCCACAAATATCCTTGTAACAGGAGGCGGTGTTGGAATTGCTGCAATTACAACTTTAATTGATCCATTAAAGAAAAATAAGAAAAATGTATTTGTCGCAATCGGAGCTAAAGACGAAGCTTCTTTAATATTTGTTGATAGACTCATTGATCTTATTCCTAATACAATGTGTACCACAGATGATGGCTCAGTAGGAAAAAAATGTTTTGTCACAGACGCAGTAGAGGAGATTATTAAGAATCAAAAAATTGATTTAATAATGACCTGTGGTCCAGAAATTATGATGAAACGCATACTTGAAATAGCTGAAGAAAAGGGGATTGACCTACAAGCATCATTAGAAAGAAAAATGAAATGTGGTGTCGGGGTATGTGGCTCTTGTTGTATTGGAGAGAATAATGATGTTTGTGTATGTAAAGATGGTCCTATTTTTACTTTAGAACAGTTAAAGAAGTTCCCACAATTTGGGGCTTATTCAAAATAAAAAAATTTTATTTTTTCCATATTTCAATCTTTTAAAAAAGAAAGACTTCTTTAGCCATCGCTTCAATAGGCTCGAAAATTTTTACTTCAAAATTCCACTCTTCAATAATTTTAGAATAAATTTCTTCAATGTTTTCAATAAATTTATTTAATAAAACTTTTAGAGCATTTAACTCCTCGTCGCATATTAAGACTCCTGTGATAAATTTCCCTGGATGAATTATAAATATTTTGTGTGTCCTTTCAATAATAGAAATACCTTTGTTTTCAGTCAGTTCTTTAAGAATATCATTTATACTCTTAACAATAGCCGAAGTAACTTGCTCATCAAATTGAGTTAGTTCATCTTTAAATACTTTATAGTAAATACAGATTCCAGATTTAAGAATTAAAAATAATTTATCGATTTTTTTTCTCCATTCATATTCCTCTAATGAGGGTACAGTGAGGAAAAAAATACAAATAAGTACAAATCCTATTAATTGAATGATATCACCGATGACTCTGGATATTAATCCAAAATAGGTTAAAATATATTCAGTCGTAAAGAAAAATCCTAACCCTAAAAATGTAAATCCAACTGAGAGAGATAAAATCATTAGTTTATAATTTTTTTGTATTCTTTTTATATAAGGATTTGATACAAATTTTATCAAATATAATATCATGAAGAGATAGAAAATAGTATAAAAGGATAAAAATGCAAGAATTTGAGGGGATTCTATCCCACTCAAAACACTAATGAAAATTAATAGAATAATTACGGTAAATATTTTTGAAAAAAGAAATTTCTTAATAAAGATTTGAGATTTTTCCATTCTATATAAATATATTAACCCACAGAACATCATTATGAAAAATCCAATGCTTAAGAAAATTGACCTGATAATTCTAGTCTCGGCAGTATAATCGCCCAAAATACAAAAGATCCACATAATTGAATATCCTAGAAACATCATTACATATCCTTTCTCTTGTTGGTTAGGTTCTTTTTTGATTTCTTGCTTTTTTACTCTTATATAAAATATAACAGCTATTTCGAAAAATAATAAAACAATTAGGCTTTCCATTATTAATAATAGTTCTCTTAAGGGCCCTTGTATTGGAAATTTTATTTCTTCAAATATCATAGCTCATTGATAAATTTCATTTTAAAATTGTATTTATATTATTAGTAAAATTCAAAAAAAACTTCTCTTCATTACCTTCAACAAGTTCTAAATTACTTAGAAGATATTTATATTTAGATTGGAATTTTTTCTTTATTTCTTTT
>JBHLNT010000111.1:0-13809 GCA_048941265.1 Promethearchaeota archaeon | reverse complement strand
TTTTTTGTTGTTTTAAAATTAGATACTTGCACTCTACACGCTAGCATGGGAACTTTATCTATTGTCATTCCACAAGAACCACATATTGCTCCTCTACAAGCATATCTAAAAGCAAGTGTAGAATCATAATGATCCTGTATAAAAAACAATGCTTCAAGGACACTCATTCCTTTAGATATTGGAATTTCATACCTTTCATAACGTATATCTCCATTTCCAGGATTTCTATAAACTAATAATTTAATATTTTTTGTCATTTTAATATGCACGCTCCTTTACTTCAAATATTCCTAATATAACAGGTTTTTGCATCAACTTTAAACCATCTTTAGTTCTATTAACTAAAGAGTGCCAAAGAAAGTTCTCATCATCACGATCAGGATAATCCCAGCGGTAATGTGCCCCCCTACTTTCTTTCCTCATCAAAGCTGCATAAGCAGTTACTTCTGCAATATCTAACATATTTCTAAGTTCCAAAGTGCGAATAAGACCGTAATTAAATTTGCGATCTGACGTTATAACATGTATATCTAGAAAATCTTTTTGTAATCTTTTAAGATCCTCATACGCGTTTTCAAGTTCATCTTGTTTTCGAAAAACTCCAACATATTGATTCATAATTCCTCCCATGGCCTGTCTTATTACAACAGGTTTTTTACCAGTGCTATTTTCCCATTTTTTAAATAAATCTTCAGTTTCCTTTAATAATTTATTTTCAACATACTTTCTGATATTTGGTGATGGTTTTGAGGGTAACCCTTTTTCCAGTAACTTTCTGCCAATGGCCCTTCCAAATACTGAAGTTTCTAACAATGAATTACCCCCTAAACGATTTGCTCCGTGAACAGAGAGGCATGAACATTCACCAACAACCCAAAGCCCAGACAAATCTGTTTCACCAAAATCTCCTTTATATTTTGTAGCTATACCTCCCATACTATAATGTTGACCAGGTTGTACGGGGATTGGCTCCTCAATTGGATCTATTCCCGCGAAAAAAATACTTATCTCTCTAATCCCGGGTAGCCTTTCATTTATTTTTTCTGCACCTAGATGAGTAAGGTCCAAATTAACATATCCATTTTCGAAACCACGTCCTTCCATGATTTCTATGTCGATTGCCCTCGCTACCATATCACGGGGGGCAAGTTCCATTGCTTTAGGAGCGGTTTTGCTCATAAATCGCTCACCTTCATTGTTATATAAAAGCCCCCCTTCGCCGCGTGCTCCTTCAGTAATTAAAATATTTGTCCCGTATAGAGTTGTAGGATGGAATTGTACAAATTCACAATCCTGCATAGGAACTCCCGCTCTGAAAGCTGCGCCATTTCCATCTCCGGTATTGATGATTGCATTCGTAGATCTATTAAATATCCGCCCAAATCCTCCAGTTGCAAGAATAACATATGATGACCGAAATATCACAAGTTCTCCACTGGCAATATTAAGACAGATTGCTCCAGCAACTTTATTCTCAACAACAATAAGGTCAATCAAGAAATATTCATCGAAAAATTTAACGCTATTTCTTACACACTGTTCATATAAAGTATGTAATAATGCGTGACCAGTACGATCTCCTGCATAGCAAGTACGTGGATAGCCAGCCCCTCCAAATGGTCTCTGGGCAATTAATCCAGAATCTAATCTGGAAAATGGAGCCCCCATACTTTCAAATTCGATAACAATTTTAGGAGCTTCTTCGCACATAAACATTACCACGTTTTGATCAGCTAGATAATCTGATCCTTTAACCGTATCAAATGCATGTCCTTTTGGAGTATCATCCTTACTAATTTCTAAATTACCTAATGCCGCATTAATCCCTCCTTGAGCTGCTCCTGAATGACTCCGCACAGGATATACTTTGCTAATGATGGCTACATTCCATTTAGTCGATAATTCCAGACCAGCTCTAAGACCACTAAGTCCCGCACCTACAATAATTACTTCAAATTCTTCAATTTTCATAAAAATCCTATTATTTTATTCGTTTTAGTTTATTAAATATTTTTATGAATAATATAAATTAGCGAAATGTGTCTAATAATGCATTAAATATTGTTTTATTTAATTCCCTTTTGTAAAGTGGTGTGTTGTCTTTATCATAAATACCAACGTTTTCTTCATAAGTTCTTTTATTATGGTTGAGATATAAGATTCCTAAAGGGAATTTCTTTGTTTCTAATGCTTTTTCAATTGCTTCATTTTGGTCATATGGATTGTGAGAATCATCTAAATAATAAGTATTTTGCTTATACCACTCGTAAGTGTTGACATGATTAAAAGATACGCATGGACAGAAAAGATCTATTAATGCATATCCTTTATGTTTGATGGCTTTTTTAAGAACTTCTTTAGTTTGCTCGATATCACCCACAAAAGCACGAGCTACAAAGGAAGCATCAAGAGAAATTGCGATTGCTGGGGCATTAAACGGCTGGTTATAAACCCCTTTTACTTGTACTTTTGTGATAAAACCAATTTGGCTAGTAGCAGAAGCTTGCCCCTTTGTTAGGCCATAGACTTGATTATTATGAACAATATTTACAATATCAGGATTATAACGAATAGTATGCAAAAAGTGATTACCTCCCTCACTAAATGTACACCCATCTCCACTAATGGCTATAACTGTAAGTTCTGGATTGGCAGCTTTGGCTCCAAGAGCATTAGATAAATAACGACCGTGCAATCCATTAAAGCTCTGGGATTTCATGAAATGAGGAAACTTACCTGCTTGCCCTATTCCCGAAATTAAAGCAAATTCATGAGGTTTTATCCCTAATTCGGTCAATGATTCTTTCAATATTCTTAGTGCGATATAATTTCCACATCCCGGGCACCAATGTATCTCAATATCCTTATCAAATTCTGTTTTAGAAATCTTAATCACCCACGATAATTTTTTTTAATTTTTGGTACAATTCTTCCACAGAGAATACATAACCACTATATTTTAATATAAATCTATCAATTTTTATGTGAGTTTCTAATTCTACTAACTTCCCAAATTGCCCCGTTGGATTATTTTCGATTGCTATAATCTTTTTTGCTTTTCTAACATAATCATTAACACTTGAATGCAAAGGATATACTTGTTTAAAATGTAAAAATGCTACATTATCTTGGTTTAAATTTTCTAAAGCTTCTTTAATTAAATAATAATTACTTCCCCAACCAATAATTAAAAATTCATAATCATTATTCCCAATAAGTTCAGGGGGTATCACTACTTTTTTTATAAGATCGAGTTTTTTAAACCTTTTTTCGACTGTTTTATTCCTTATGATAGGGTCTTCTGTAATATCTCCCTCTTCCGTATGAGTATGACTATCCGCATCTACTAATCCAGTTCCGTATCCCGGAACACTGAAAGGAGAGATACCGTTTTCGGTGAATCTATATCGTTCATAATACTCATCGTTTTGTACAAAATATTTTTTAATTTCTAAAGTCTCATGATCTAAAGATGGTATATTATAATACGAATCAATGAGATATTGGTCAGATAAAATAAAAACTGGTACCTGATATTTCTGGGTTAAATTAAAAGCATTTTGAGTAAGTTTAAAGGCATCTTCAATTGTTCCTGGAGCAAAAATAATTCTAGGGAAATAACCTGCTCCCGCATAAAGAACCAGTTCGAGGTCCTCCTGTGAAGTACGAGTAGGCATTCCTGTTGCCGGACCAGGTCTTTGACCAACAAGTATTACTATTGGTAATTCCATCATTCCAGCTAAACTTACACCCTCGCACATCAAAGAAAAACCTCCGCCTGATGTGGACACAAATGAACGTGCTCCGGTATAAGAAGCTCCTAATGCTTTATTTATGACACTGATCTCATCCTCCGACTGATCAACTATGATGGAAAAATCTAAACCATGCTGGGCAAGAAAGGTCCCTACCCCTGTAGAGGGTGCCATGGGATAAAATGTGACATAATTAGCTCCTCCTGCTATGGCTCCTAGAGCCACTGCTTCTCTTCCATCAATGATATAATCATTTACTACATCAAAATTCCTTTTCACTAAAAATTCTCTTTTTAATTTATTATTTGTTATTAATTCTCCGGCAATTTCATATCCCTTATCGGCTGCTTTAATATTTTCATCGACAATAACTTGTCCTTTACTTTTAAAGTTTTTGTTAAGAGCAGCGTGAAGGATTTTTCTATCCGCATTTAAAATTCCACAAATAACACCTAAAGAAATAATATTAGCAAAAATTTTTCTACCTAGACCTATAGCAATTTCTTCAAATGCGATTTCCACTTTCTCACATTCAATGTCGCTCCCCGTTTGAATGAATTTGCTTTCACCTAAAATCATTGTTTGAGGAAAAATTCTTCTTCTTAAATGGGGAATTGCCTCTTCACTAAGGGGAATTAATATATCGACTCGTTCTATAAAAGCCCGTACTTGTCTGGACGAGACACGGATGGAAGTGGAATTGACCCCTCCTCGAACTCTTGACATATATTCCCTCGTGGCGAACACATGAAAACCAGAGCTTTTTAATGTTTTAGTAAGTAAACTTTCAACTGTTTGAATACCTTGACCAGCGGCTCCACAAAGAACTATAGAAAAATCATTATTCAAATTCTAATCCTCCTATTTTAAATTTAATATAACTATATTTGTTTTTTTGACACATATCATTCTATTTTTGTTTTAAGTTCTTTTTATATAAGTTGGGATAGACGGGATTAAAAAGGCTTTGTTAATGAAATATAAATACGCCTTTATAGGAATGGATAAATTATAGATTATTAGAATAAGGTTTATTAAGAAACATAGAAATTTTATATTTAATTCCGAATCAAGGTGGCTAATAAATTCGCTTACTCGAATATGAAAGCAAAGAAGTTTTTGCCAAATTTGGTCTTCCACTTGCAAAAAATATGATAATTAATAACAAAGAAGATATTCAAGAAAAAGTCAGGAATTTCAACTTCCCTGCTATAATTAAGTCCCAAATTGCTATTGGAAGTAGAAAAAAAGCAGGTTTAATTAAAATTGCTCAAAATATTCAAGAGGCAACCTCTTTATGTAAAGAATTCTTTGAAAAAAAGATAGGAGGTTTTAGAGTAGAAGCTATTTTAATTGAGGAATTAGCAACAATTTTGCATGAATATTATTGTTCGATTGCTTTGGATGCTTCTGGTAGGCAATTTTTTTTAATAGCGAGCAAGGAGGGAGGGATTGATATCGAAGAAGTCGCTGCAACCCATCCCGAAAATATAATTAAAGAGAGCTTTTCATTTAAAAAGGGATTAACTAAAGAACTTGCTCAAAAAGTTGCGGAACAATTGGGATTTGCTAATCAGTTATTAAATTCTGTTATAGAAATTTTTTTAAAGTTATGGGAAATCACAATTAAGACAGAAGCCCAATTAGTTGAGATTAATCCCTTAGTCTTGACTCCCTCAGGTTTAATCGCTGTGGATGGGAAGATGATTTTAGATGATGATGCTGCATTTCGCCAACCATTAATTCAAGAATTAGAAGAAAAAAAACTCTCTGATTTAGAGAAATTAGCGAAAGATGCTGGTTTTTCATTCGTCGAATTAGATGGAGATATTGGTATTTTAGCAAATGGTGCAGGATTAACTATGGCTCTTTTAGATGTATTATCTCAGATAGGATTAAGTCCCGCAAATTTTTTAGATGTTGGTGGTGGTGCCAACAAAGAACGGATTTATAGAGCACTTGAGTTAATTTTTAAGTTGAGACCTAAGTGCGTCTTAATTAATATTTTTGGAGGAATAACGCGATGTGATATTGTTGCAGAGGCCATAATTCAAGCTTCAAAAGACTTTACTAATGCTCCACCTATGGTTATCCGATTAACTGGCACAAATGAAAAAGAAGGAATAGAATTACTTAAAAATGAGGGTATTAATGCATTCAAAGATGTAATGGAAGCAGTCAATAAAGTAAAGGAGGTCTTAGGTGGATAATATGTATATTAGTGAAACTTCCAAAGTAGTTGTTCAAGGTATAACTGGAAATCAAGGGGCTTTTCATACTAAAATAATGTTAGATTATGGAACTAATATTGTTGCGGGAGTTACGCCAAAAAAAGGAGGGCAAGTAGTTCATGAAGTTCCTGTTTTTAATACTGTTAAAGAAGCTGTTCAAGAAACAAAATGCGACACTAGCATTGTGTTCGTGCCAGCTAAATTTACATTTGGTGCTGTTAAGGAAAGTTTAATGGCGGGTATTATGATGACTTGCATTATCACAGAAAACGTTCCTGTTTTTGATATGTTGAGACTAATTGAAATGGCCCAAGAAAGAAATAAACATCTTCTTGGTCCAAATTGTCCAGGAATGATGATACCAGATAAAATAAAGCTAGGAATAATGCCAAGTGATATGTGTCATTACGGCGGTGTAGCAGTGATTTCAAAAAGTGGTACTCTTTCCTATGAAATCACTAAAGCAATTGGTAATGCAGGAATCGGAGTTTCGGCCTATGTTGGTATTGGCGGAGATCCTATTAGAGGAAAAACTATGATTGAAGCAGTGGAATATTTTTCTAATGACCCTAATACTAAAAAAATTGTTCTTATTGGAGAAATAGGAAGTGATGAAGAGGAAAAAACTGCTCAATTTATTAAAGATAATGTAAATAAACCCGTTATTGCTTATATTGCCGGAAAAAGCGCACCAGAAGGAAAAAGGATGGGTCATGCTGGAGCAATTATTTCCGGAGATTTTGGTACTGCGCAAGGTAAAATAAACGCATTAAAGAACGCTGGAGCTTTAATTGCGGAGTTACCTTGGGAAGTCCCTGATCTTTTAAAATAATCAAATGAAAATTAAGTCCATATCAGAACAGAATGTAAGTCAAATTAAAAAAAATAGAAAAAACGAGGGAACTATAAAGGATTTTAATTAACCCAGTAAATCACACATATCTCTTAGTTTAAAAGGAATCCTCTTTTTTCGTCCATAAACTTTTATGATCCAGTAAGCATCAGGGCAATAAGTAGTGATATAGCTGTCTCTATTACTATCTTTTTCAAGATATTCACTCTTCTCTTTAAAATCATCCATTCTCTTCAAGGCTATTGTTTCAATGATATCAGTTCTTAATTGATGACCCACACCACCACCGCAACAAGTTTTTGGAATTCTTGAGAGAATATTGTACCCGCTTTTATGATATAAATTTTCTAAGTTCTCAACAATACCGGGAATTTCTCCGTTTCTTAGAGGACAGGCGTGTTGTATAATTAGATTTCCTGACTTCATCTTTTCTGCCGGAGTAAGAAATTCTGTGAAATATTTAATTTCAAGACCCATAGTGCTATACTCTTTTTTAAAAACCATATAGCAACTAGGACAGGCAGTAATTATTTTTTTATATCCTTTTTCTTTTAATAATGTTTTATTCTTTTTAACTAACAAATTATACGTGTCCGTTGCTCCATTACATAAAATTGGATACCCACAGCATATTTCTTCGTTTAATAGAGTAAAATCTATTTTTTTTTTTAATAAATATCTTATGAGATTCTCAGCATATACAGGAGTTTTCACAGTAGTAAAACAACCAAGATATAGTAAAGTTTCAGATTCTTTAGGAATGCCTTTAGGGATTTTAATCCGATTCTTATTTTTTGTAAAAGGTGTACCATATGATTCTAACGCATTAATAGTATCTTTTAAACCTTTAATTTTTCCGCCATCTTTCAAAAATCTCTCTTTTAAAAGAAATCTATCCTCTGAAGTACCACAATCATTGCAATGGACGCAATTGTAAACTTTTAAATAATCATCCTGCTTAAATATATAATTACTTTCAATAAGCCGTTTGACTTCTTCATTTGTAATAAAATGATCTGGGTCAGCTTCCCGGCAAGGACAATAAAAATCTTCAGATTTTGAATCATTCATAGAAGCAATTCAAATATATCTTTTGCTTTGGGATGAATTTTACATTGTTTACTAAATCTACGCAATATCCACCAGCAGCTTGGGCAATACGTTGTAGCAAAATCCACATAATTTCTGTCAAAATCTTCCATTCGCTTTCTAGCAACGGCTTCAATAATATCTGTTCGATGCATATAACCCAAACCGCCTCCGCAACACCAATGTGGAACATCTGCTACTTCATACCCACTATCTTTTAAAATATTATCTACAGACTCAGAAACATCCTCTCTTCCGCGATTTATTAGTTGACAAAGATGCTGAAGTTCAACAATACCAGATTTTTTTGACTCTGAAGGTTTTAGATAATCTATAATATACTCAAATTTGATATCCGTATTCATTTCTGGTTTATAATATTTATTGAAAAGAAAATAACAAGCAGGACAGAGGCAGATCACTTTTTTATAGTTTTTAAAGATCTCAATATTCTCTTTTTTGCAAATTTTAAATTCTTCCATTGAACCACTTGCAAACCAAGGCCATCCGCAGCAAATTTCAGTGTCTAAGATGGTAAAATCAATCCCTTGTTTTAAGAGATACTGGAGAGAATGCTCGGTATAATGGGGAATTCTGATGGTAGATAAACACCCCATAAAATAAAGTGTATCAGATTTTTCAGAAATAGTTTGAGGTATTTTCATTCTCATCTTATTTGTAGGATAAGGTGTTCTATATTTTTGAAAACACTCCCGCATTTCTAAAAGCCCTTCAAGTGTTAATCCTTGCGAAAGAAATTTTTCTTTCAGTTGAATCCGTTCTAACTCTGTTTCACATAAACCACAATGAACACAATTATAAAGTTTGAAATAATCATCTTGTTCAAATTTTAAATCATCATAATTTTTTATCATTTCTCGTACTTCATCATCGCTATAAAAATGGTCAGGATCAACCTCATCAGTTGGATATTTTTTTCTATCCTTTGGATATTCTAAATAATCTCCCATAAAAAAACACCTTAATTCAAAAAGAAGTACCTGATTTAAATTAAAATATAATAGAAAAAAAATAAGGATTTATTATTTTTTATCTTTTTTAAGTTTTACATCTGTTCTTTGAATGCCTACTTCTTTACTAGATGGTAAAGGAGTGCCACAATGATCGCGTTTTGCTTCATCAGCCTTCAAGCTTTTTTCCATTTCTTCGTCTAATTCTTCATCAGTCCATTTTTTCTTTTCGGGCATAATAAAAGATATTATTCTCATATAAATAAAAATTAGCTTTATAAAATATTGAATAAACGATAAAAAATGCTAATACCTCTTAGAACAAGAAAATTGAAAAATATATAGTTACAAAAAATAGTATGTGTTTACGTATGTTCATTAATATATTTTAAAACTGCTTTTTCCTTTTCAGTAGAACGTCTCTCTGGTACAATCACGTATTCTTTTCCAATACTCTCATAGTAATCTTGTCGCATATATAAATTACAATAACAAGCCCCAAACTCGGGGACATCCTTTAGAGCATAATCACATGGGCATATTAAATCCCTATCCAACTCTCGTTTACCACTTGCCAAACGACAAGGACATGACTGATATCCCAAATTCGTCTTATTATCTACGAGTCCGTCTAGGAGGTCATCTAATGTGTTTTGGTCCTTATTTAAAATCCAGCCGTTTTTATCAGCTACTTGCTTACAATATTGAAGCATTCCCTCTTTTGTTTCCATGTCCATTAAATCGTCCCTCCATCTGCCATTAATTCTTCATATTTATTTGGATCATATCCCACTACAATATCTTTTTTATCGCATACCATGAACGGATATGAAATGCGGTTTTGATAATTATTTCTCAAGTAATCTAATATTTCAGATTTTTGAGACATTTGAATTCTATCCATATCTACATAGCGGTATTTTATATTGCGACCGTTCAACCATGCCTTACATTTTTTGCACCACATACAGGTGCTAAGGGTGAAAATCGTTATTTCTTTTTTTGCATTTTCTCCCTCAACCTGAACTGCTAAATTATCTATTAATTCTTCTATAGTCATACAAATCAATTACTTTTTTAGTATGATTTCTATTAATATCATTTGTTCATTCAAATATTTAGAGTTTTTTAATATTAATTTTCCAATCTGGGTCAATACATTCAAAAGCTTCCATCGTTAAATTTCTAATCTCATTGTCGCAAGAATCTAGTAAAATTCCTAAATGTTCAAGTGCTCGTTTATCTCCGATTTTCATTAGACTTTCGATAATTAGAAATATTCTCTGTTTATCTTGTTGATCTTCTGGTGATTCTAATTCTTTTTTTAAAACATCCACAATCAACAATGTTGCCCTAACGTCTTTAATTTCACCCATCGCTTCAATAATTCGATTTACAACTACTGCATCTTTTTCTGATTTCAGGACCTTTGCCAAAGAATTAGTAGCTCTCTTATCTTTCAAGTATCCTAAGTGATTAGCCGCTGCTGCTCTCTCCATGGTAGTTTTTCCATGAAATAATTTATTTATTGTTTGATTAAATTCTACATTTTTAGTTTCCCAATCCATCTTAATAGATTAAAGAGCCCTTAAACATTAGAACTTATTGTTTATAAATTATAGAATTTCGTTGTTTTATAAGGAACTTTTAAAAGATAATTAAAAAAGTTTTTAATATTTTAAGTTACCACACATTTTTAACTAAGTTCTTTTATATTTTTATTAGATTTAAGTTTAATTTTAAGTTCTTTTAGGAAAGTGGATATGTCTATAAAAAATAATAACTATTCTGAAGCAAGTTCTTATCCAAGGGAAGAGATTCTTTGTATTTCCTATTTTGATCAGATAATAGGACCAAGTCAATTCTATTGTCAGGAATCATTGGACGACAATGAACATCCGAATTTAAATAGAATCCTCGAATTTAACGATGAGCTAGGTAGTTTTATTTTTGCTTTTCGGAAGTATCAGACTGTTAATCATATTTTTAATATTAGTTCTGAATATGCCAGAGGAGGTGAAGAACTCCTAATGATCTCTTATATGATAAGAGCTGCTTATTTTCGAAATGAGATTGTAGACGTGTTCAAATATTTAGAGAGTAAAAAACCAATCCTTGAGAGTTATGCTGAAGAACTAAAAAATTTAAAAGAGCTTCCAGAGATACTTCACAATAAGAATAAATCTGGTATAAAGGATACTATCCTTGATATCGGCTCACAAAAATTCAAAAATGACTTTTTAAAATTGTATGAAAAATATCTAATAGAACTCTCCCCAAAGTTCAAAGTTGAATCTCCAATCCATCTTAAACAAGTTTCCAAAAAGATTTTTATCTTTGGAGAAAGATATGCTGGAAAAACGACTTTTTTAAAAAATGTGGAGGATATTCAATTTCACAATCAAATAAATAATGATTTACCAACAATGATTTATGAAATTATAATAGATAACCTCGCAATCCTAACCTATGATTGTTTTGAACAAGATTTTGATTGCGATCGATGTAAAAATTTTGGGGGTTGCATAAAAAACGCCCAAGGCTTTATAGTAATGCTTAATGCCAGCGATAAAAATTCTGTTAGTGGGGGTTTAGAAAAATTTCAAAAAATTGTAAATAAGTGCCAAGAAATTGGAAATCAAGAAGTACCCATATTGATAATCGGTAATATATTTGATGATAGAGGAGAATTTGAATCGGACTACATATATAATAAGTTAAATTTTAAAGAATTACGAGATTGCGGCATGAAAGTTAAATATTTTCCTATAAATGTGAAAAAAGAAAAAGGTAAGATAATGCAAGCTTTAAGATGGCTCGTTCGACATATGATTTAATTATTAAAATAACTTAAAAAAACATAGTGATAATGTATCTTTAACAAGAAAATTAATCTTTTTTAAATTCTTCTTGTACTTTAAACATCTCAAAGCAATTCCAACATCCTTCGAGTTTAATTACTTTTTCATAACAATTCTTACAATATATAGCATTACAATTTGGACAAAGATATATTTGATCATTTTGTAATATTATTCCTTTATGAACAATACAAACATGGGTTTTTTGATAATAAAATAATATTCCATCTGAAACCTTAATTACTCCGTAAAAAAAGAGTAAAGTAGATATCAAAACAACGACAGGACATATTATAGGTGATAAATCTGGTATTAATTCGAATGCATAATATGTATCCAGGGTATATCCAACAGCATATGATATAATTGAGCTAATTACTAAAAACCCAAAATATCTTATTTTCCCAATAACTTTTTGGCTAAATCGGAATATTATTAATATTAATGCTAAAAATGCCATAATTCCTCCTATTGGCACTAATAGACTTATAGATTCAATTAACTGTTGGTTAAAAGCTAGATTATATAGAAAATTTGCAATTATGAAACAGGTTAAGAGTAAGCTAAAAATAGTAGGAATGAACTTCAATTTAATTACATTTTTTTCCCAAGAGTAAATGAAAATCGTTAATCCTGAGTATGTTGATATGTAACCACTTGCCATAAATAAGTTATATCTTTCCGGGAAGGTATAACCCATTTGAAACAGTAAATGAGTAAAAGCGATGCTCAAAGCTATAAAAATATTACCATAATATAATTTCTTTTTATTTATGAATTTAATTTTAGAAGCTCGAGCAATAAAGATAATAACAATCAAAAGACACACAAAAAAATTTAGGTACCAAAGTATCATATCAAAACCTGTACGATAACCTATAGGGTACGCTTCTGGAACTGACATTTCATCTTTAATTGTAAATAGTTAGTCTATATTTCATTTAAAAATATTCTAGGTTTATAAATTAACATTTGAGGAATTATTTAAAATTCATTTCTAATTTTAATGTGACTTTTGAAATACCATATTTTAGACTTAATAAACGTAATTTCTAGAATTACTATTATTAAAAGAATGAAAATTTAGATTTATAAAGATTTCATTTAGCATAATTTCAAAGATTTACTATTAGGAAAGATCAATTTTATAAAATAGAATCTAAAGTTTTTTTATCTTAGAGGGATATTTTATAAATATGAGTGATATTCAACTACCTCTTATCATAACAAAATCTGATTGCCATAGATGCAAAGAGCTTAAGGAATGGATGAAAGAGAACCAGCTTCCTTATGTTGAAAAGGATATAGATGATGAGGAATTTGTACATCAATTACTTCATGACTCCAACTTTGTAGGGATGTTTTGTGATAAAGAGGGATGTGTGGTCAATACACCGGTTGTAATGTACAAGGGTAAATATATCTTCAATAGGTTATGGGGAATCGATGGATTAAAAAAGAAAGAAGCCCAAAAACTGTTTAAAGACTTATTTAAGATGAAGAAGAAATAATTTTTTTTATTTTCTTTTTTTATAGCGGATGGTTCTTTATTTCTTAAATTTTAAAAAAAATAAAGAATTATGAATTTTGAGTGTTTTTCCTCGTAAAATCAATTCCGTAAAAACTAATGACTATGACGATTAATATTCCCAAGATGATTAAACTTAATAGCCATGGCATATAATTCCCTCCTGGCATAAGTTCCATTAAAGGTAAAAGAACAAACATAAGATTCATCCAGGTATGAATTATTAAAGCTGGAACGACGCTCTGTTGAGTATTATTTTGTATCCATGCTATTAAAAGACTAAAGACTACATCATTAAGTATGAATAACCATAGAGGGATAAAATCATGATGAGGAAATCCTACCATAAAAAATAGCGGTAAATGCCAAAATCCCCAAATAAATCCTAAAATTAAATTTGCTAAAAGAGAATTAGTCTTTTCTTCCATTCGAGGTTTAGCATACCCTCTCCATCCAAATTCCTCAAATAATGGACCATCGATCAATAAAAAGATAAAAAACATCAAAGGAATTAGCCATAA
>JBHLNT010000110.1:0-13882 GCA_048941265.1 Promethearchaeota archaeon | reverse complement strand
TTGATTTATTTTTTGTTTTATTAGATTTCAGAAGTAGGTTACTTTTTTTTTACAAAAATATAAATTTTTACTTTAATGTATAGGAATCCCTGACAATTTTGTAAAATCTACCTAATAAGTTCAAGTCAAATAAAGAATAAAAAAGTGATTTCTTCAATAATAACATCAAAATTTATATATTCTGTGCTAATAGTAATTTTATTAAAAGAATAATTTATTGGTTTAGAAAATGAGTAATCAAGAAGATGCATCTAAAAAAATAAATGTGAGAGACTGGATTACACTCAGCACTGTAATGATTGGGGCAGTTTTGACAATCCTTGCATTGATATGGCAAGTACCACCCCTGAGCGGGATAGTTACTGCAACTTTCTTACTAATGATTTCGTTTATTTTTATCGTTAATTCTGTAACTGCTAATTCGAAGGCGTATTTTGAAGCAAATTTAGGTAATGTTTCTGAAAAACGCATTAACCGCTTTGTTACCTTTGCTGAATATTCGTTCGGATTCGGCTTCACTCTTATCATTACAGGATTTGCAATACTTGGCTATAAATATCTATTAACCTATACTGGTCGCCAATTTATTGTCTTATTATTACCAGTTTCCTTTCTTCTTACTGCATGGATAGTGATCTTCATTTATAATGTAATAAACTACTCTGGTAAACCATTAGGAGCAGTGAGAAGTTTAAAACGCAATCTATGGATATTTTTAGAACTCATCTGTTTAGGATTAATAGTTCTGGACTTTTATCAAATTATCTCAATTCCCTAACCTTTTTTTTATTTAAAATAAAGCAAAAAAGCACTTTTTGAATAGATTTTATTATTTAATCCCTCTGAGTTTAAAAGATTCTTGAGAAATAAAAAACCATTGTACTTAAGTATAAAATTTATATGTGAATTTATGTCCTTTGCTTACAAAAATCCAAAAGTAAACATAGTTTTCTAAGGTAATAAAATGGTATATGAAGAAAATTCTTCAAATATTTTAATTGTCTTAGATGTACATCTTGGCGCTTTAAAGAGTGAGTATAATTTGTTTATTTTTCCTTGAGACAATGTCCTCTGCAAAGGAAGCTAGTTTTTTTAAATCATTAAGATATACTTCTCTTAATATGACCAAGAAAAAATTTTCTGCAACAATTGAATCTACAATGGTTGGACCTTTATGGGCAAGAGCCAAATATAGTGCTATCTATCCAGAAATTTTAAAAGATCCACTAGCTGAAATGATACTTCAGAAATTATGGCAATTATATCCTGAGCAGCAAGAAGGTTTTGATATTATGAAAGAATTTATCGATGAATTTGCAGGATTAAATTTTCTCTTCCGTGCAAAAAAATTTGATGATGAATTATTAAAGTTTAAAGCAATTCACCCTTTTGCTACTATAATTGATCTTGGGTGTGGTCTAGACACAGTAAATTGGCGCATCGGAAAAAATGATTTTACTTGGTATTATTTAGATTTACCCGAAGCAATTGCTTTGAGAGAAAAGTTAATACCTCCTCAGGTAAATTCTAAGTATATCCCCAAATCAATTTTCAATTATACATGGTTTGAGGACATTGAATTTATAGAAGAAAAGGGCATAATGTTTCTTGCTGCTGGATTATTAAATTACTTTCCCGAAAAAAGATTAAGAGAATTATGCGATAAAATGGCAGAACACTTCATTGGAGGTGTATTTCTATTTGATGTACCCTCAGCCATATTAAAAAAAATCATTAATAAAAAGTTTAAAAAATTAGGGGTTGAGGGGGTCGATAATGAATTCGGTTTAGGAACTCCTAAAAAAATTTTTAATTGGTCCGATAGAATAAAGGATGTTTCTTGCGATATCTTCTTTAAAGGATTAGAGATGAATCCAAAATGGAAAAGGAAAACTCGTCTTTTATTTAAATTAAGTCGGGTTTTAAAGTTTTACAAATTCATAAGGATTGAGTTTAAAAAAGAATAATTAATAAAAAATATTCATTTTGGACTTTTTTCAAACATCCTTAATTCTCTTAACTTTTTTTCATTTAAAAAGACTGTTTAGATATTATTAGAATTAACCACTAATTAAGATTTGTAAAGTAATCTTTTTAAACTTATTCGATCTTTAAATTGATTTATGAAATACGAATATAAGATACCAAAATTCCATCCTGAAAAAATTATTGCGGTATCTATGAAAACTCTACCCAAACCACGAACATTAACTCTTCCAAAACCCAGATTTTCTTGAGATATTCCGAATAAAGCTTCTACACGGGAGCGTTTTTTGCTTTTCTTTTTCGCAGAAACGGGATTTTTAGGATGCTTTCCCGTTTCTTCTTTTGTGTGAAACAATACTCTGATATGATGTTCTTCCAAAAATGTGCGGTTTCGTTCAATATCATAGGCATTATCCCCGTACAACTTTTTGATCAAGGTTTTTAAATGGGTAGAACAAGCCTGAATGACAATTGGAATGCACATTTGGCTGTCATGTCGATTAGCGGGAGTTATGTCAAAGTTAAGCACCGTCATATCTTCCGCACTACATAATAAATGACATTTATATCCGATATAGGCTAATTTCTTTGAGGTACAATATCTGATACGCGCATCTGCATCAGGACCGCACCAATCTTTCCTAAACCCTCCAAAAAAAAAAATCAATATCGGATGCTTCCGGGGTCGCTTTTGACAGTTCAAAAAATTCAGTGACAGCATCAACCAGAGGCTCTAATAATTCAGAAACCGCTCCATGCTTCCGTTTGAAATACGTAAAGTTCTGATAATCTGGCATATGCCCATTTTTGAATCCCAGGAGTTCTACAACTTCAGGATAGTTGTTTAAGAATTTTAACGCTTGAGAGGTGGAAAGGAAGCCCCCGAGTTTTTCAAACATAAAAAATCGTATAAATGACTCGGGATTGTATTTTGATTTCCTAAAAATTCGGAGGACACAGGTTGCAGGAGACACATCAATAGCGGTAAAAAACGCTTTTACATGATCTAAATTAAGTTGGGGTTTGGTATTTACACGTGCAAAGTTCATTGAGGCGATAATCGGAGCAGAATCGATTATAGCTTCATCTCCTTGAATGAGGTCAAATCTATGCAACAGGGCCGTAAGATTAGAAAAAAATGCTTGAAAAAACGATTCTCCCAATTCCGTCCGAAACGTGCTTAACCTTGAATGAGAAGGAGCTTTTTTCAATTTTAATGCTTTTAACCAGGTATCATGAATCCTTAACTCCCGTTCTATCTGACGGTAGCTTATCCCTAACATCTTTGATAAAATGTGAATGAGCATAAGGCTTACATGCGAGATCGGGGGTTTTCCACGATCTCTGTGTTCGATCTGATCCGTCCAATCTCCACAATTCATTAAAATCAGTTCAACAATGGGACGAGAAATTGCTAAAAACTCCGCAATAGAATCGAAAGATGGAGGAATCTGAGCTTTCTCTTTATGTACCTCGTCCTGAAGTAAATCTACTAGGGTATACCACGCCGTATTTCTTTTCAGTTCTGTTTCAGTCATTGTGATCTCTTTTTTATTTGCATATTATCGAGATATTACTCGGAGCCATTGTCTATAGAACCGAGTAATATCGACGTGATATCTATGGAATGGGAAAATAAAGTGAGATTTCATAGAATTTAAAGCTAACATCGAATTAATTCAAGTAATATCTAAACAGTCTTTTAAATTAAAAATAAAAGACACATGAGAAAGGTGCCTTAAGAATTTCGAATCTAATTCAATAATTTTAATCAATCTAAACATTATCTATTTTGTTCCACTTCCAGGCAGTCCTTATTACTCCTTGAGGACAATTATCAACGCAATTCCCACATAAAATACACTCCAAATTCCTCATATCTCCGCTCTGAACCATCTCACTAACATTTAGACTCATTGGACAGTTTTTATCACAAATTTTACATCCTTTACACTTTTCGGGTTCTACTTCTAAGTGATAGGAGGGCCACTTAAAGTAATTTTTGATTTTTGTTCCAATAATCATGAATGGAGCCATCCAACAAATATAAAGACAACCTGCTCTCTTACCACCAATAAAAACAAGCGCTGTAAATGCAAAAACAATTCCTAAATATATAATATAACGACTAGGCTCATCTACTGATATCCCATAAGGTGTTTGATAAAAAAAATCTATTTTTGTATATCCTCCGGCTAAAAATGCAAAAGTCATTATTGTACCTAACCATGGTACCCATATGACATATTTAATCAAGTTTCGTTTTCCTCCTTTTGCTGGTTTATTATTAACTACAATTCCAGCATAATCTTGCAAAGCACCCCCAGGGCAAAAATGACTACACCAATATCTCCCAAAGAATAAGGAACTAACAAATAATATTGAGAATGTGATGAAACTTGCGTTGATAATTCCCTGCATTGCGGCATCTATTATTAAATACGGTGAGAAGTAATTGAGCGTTATAGGAAATAAAAGCAAGGAAATAAATAACAATGCTTTTCTGACTTTTTGATACGGCATGATTAATATATATATGTCTAATTTTTCTTGAATTTATTTTAATAAATTGCATTTTTAAAGAATTATTATGTACAAAAATAAAAATTCGTTTAAAAATGACATGTAGTTCAATTTTTATGATTAATTTTTTACTCAATAATAATTAGAAAAGGAGATTAATTATCACAAGTCTAGACTTTTGAAAATACAATAGCTTCAATATGCATTATTCGAAAGGAATTTGTCTAAATCCATCCATTCTTTCAAATTAAATTATTACTAGTTATTTACAATGATGTAAATAATTAAAAATTAAGATTTCCTATTTTTCATTTATTAAAACTATAATTTTAATAACCAATATTTAAAAAAAAAAAATTGTAAATAACAATTGGGAGGAAATTGACTATGGTAAGTAAGAAAATTTTAATGCTTGTGGGTGATTTTGTTGAAGATTATGAGGCTATGGTACCTTACCAAATCTTAACTATGGTTGGACATACAGTTCATACTGTTTGTCCTGATAAGAAAGCCGGTGATTCAGTCAAGACAGCAGTACATGACTTTATAGGCGATCAAACTTATGCGGAATTCCCTGGTCATCGTTTTGCAATAAATATGTCTTTTGATGAGATAAAACCAGAAAACTATGATGCACTTGTTATTCCTGGAGGTAGAGCTCCAGAATATCTTCGTCTGAATGAACGAGTGATTGAAATTACAAAACATTTTGCTGAAACTAATAAACCTATTGCCGCAATTTGTCATGGACCTCAAATTCTCGTTGCAGCTAATTTATTAAAAAATAAAACTTGCAGTCCCTATCCCGCTTGTGGTCCAGAATGTGCTATCGCAGGAGCTAAAGTTGAAGGCCCAAATGAAACTTTTTCCAATGCTGTGACTGATGGAAATATTGTGACAGCACCAGCTTGGCCCGCTCATCCTGAATGGATGAGACAGTTCCTCAAATTGATCGGCTCAACCATTGAACCATGATTAAAATTGCTAAAAATTAAAATGTCTTCAGAAAGGAAATAATTTTCTGTTCATTGCTCAGAATGAATAATATTGCTACAAATTTTTTATTTTAATAAAATTCGATACATTTAAATAGGTGTTCGATTTTAGATATATTAAGATCGAATAAAAAAATCGAACAATAGATCAGTGATTATAATATGTTCTTTGGAAAGAGATTTAGTGGTTATCATAAGAAGTCATTATCAGGATTAGAGATTTTAGTGTTATCAATTATTACAAACCAAACTGGCATTACTGGCTATGAACTCATTCAAGACATTAACGATAAATTTAAAGATTTATGGCAAGCTTCAGCGGGAACAATATATCCATTATTAAATCGACTCTCTAAAAAGTTATTAATAGAAATGAAAGAATTAGTTGATGAAAATAATCGTAGAAAAAAAGTATATAGAATTACGGAAAAAGGCAAGGAAGAATTAAAAAAGGTCTTAGAGGATAATCTCGAGCCAAGTATTACTACACTAGGAGATTATATAAAAACGATTATCAAAGCATCAGTGCCAAGTGAGGAAACAATGGAGAAAATGATGGGTTGTTTTCCGTTTCCAGAGTTTCCGTTTGAACAGGAAATTGATGTTAATGATTATTCCTTGAGAAATATTGATAGATTAGAGCGAATTATTTCACATTTAAAGCATGGTAAACATAGAATAAAAACAAGATTAAATGTGGTAGAGAGTAAAATTGAGGAATACACAAAAGTTCTTGAGACTATTAGAGCAGAACGAGATAAGAACGCTAAAATTATCGAAATAGTAGATGATGATGAGGAATTTGAAAAGAACTTTTAGAAAATAAATATTAGAAAAAAAAATTAAGGATGATCAATCTGAGGGAAAATAATATTGGAATAGGCAGAACGCTTAAAAAATTTTGCAGTAGAACATGTAGCTATATCATTGCTGGTTTAGTTTTTTCAATTATAGGGATATCCTTGTACTATTTTCGATTATTAATCGCAGTTTTCCTTTAGAATAATTTTGATCTGATATTAAATAACAAATTATAAAAAAAAACAAAATAAAAGGAGGTATAAAAACCATGTGTCATACAAAAGGAGGTAAGCATCAAAATTGGTGTGGGCCTGACGCCTTTGCTCACGGCTTTCCGCATTTCATGGGGAGAATAGCTCGACATGTAGAGGAATGCATGGGCAGAATTGGTTCATGGGTTCCATACAATATTGAGGATCGTGAAGACGGCTATTTGATTACAGTGCCATTACCTGGGCGTACAAAAGAGGATGTAACGGTCTCTTTAATAGGCAATAGCTTAAATGTTAAAGCATCAAAGCCTAAGACTGAGGGAGAAACTAAAGAAGAATCTGGTCAACGTGGACATCCGTTTATGAGGTTCTTTTTCACTTTTATTGATGTAGATATGGATATCCCATTACCTGCGAACGCAGACGTGGATTCGATAAAATCTGTCATGGCCAACGGCTTGTTAAAAGTGAAAGTTGGGAAAAAACCTTCAAAGAAAATAGACATTAATGATGCGAGAAGCAATTAATTCAAATTTTAAGATATTAGGGGCAGCGCTTGGAAAATTGAGATCAATTGTGTAAATTGGGAGTAAACAGAAAAGTTTCAATTCCAAAGCGCAACCCAATATTATTATTTTTTTCTTTTTTATATTTTTTTTGATTTTTCACTATATTTTTCACTCTTATAATTATTTTTATGTCAAAATTTTCCCGATCTTTTGTATTATTGGAGTATTATTGGGGTAAGGGAGTGTTATATGTATATTATATTAATATTTATCCTTGTCTTCTCATGCTAATATTAACAAAAACCACAATTTTGAAGGTGTTAGGAAGAATTTGAAATTAATAACGTGTCATTTGCCAGAGGCATATTTATCAGGAATCGAAGAATTAGTAAATCTTAACGTTTATCCTAATCGAAGTGAAGTGATACGAGTTGCCATAAGAGACTTACTCAAATCAGAGCTCACTACGATTGTTCGTAGGACTCCTGAAAAAGAATGAATTATTCCATTTTTTTCATTTTTCTTTTTATTATTTTTATATGCTACGTAACATTAATCTAATTTAAGAGAATCATCCATTTTTAATATAAAAATTTTTTATAGAATTTGCTTTAATTCTAGTATAGTTCTGATTTAAAAAATTAAGTCACCCAAAATAATAATTTTTTTCATAAAGAGGGGTAGAACATGATTTGGACCGATTATTTAAATGAATATTATTTTCCTTTTACAATTATCTCTCTTATTATAGGTTATCAAATTAGTATTTATTTCTTCTATTTATTTTATAAAGTTAAAGATGAGAAAATACGTCTTAATTATTTTTTAGTAGCAATGGGATGTTTATATTTGTTTGGAGTTACAGGGGTGATTTTGCTCTCTATTAATAGTTATTACATTACAGATATTCCTCTAAGTAATCTCTTACGCTACTTATCTCATATTTTAGTATCGATTGGAGTAATTATTTTTCAGCTTATTATTTCTCTAAACGATTTTCGTGATATAATTAATCCAAAAATTAGTAGAGCAATTAGTGTTATAACAATAATATTAAGCTTATTAATTCTCCTTGTTATGGGTACATTAATTTATATCATACTAATATTAATTGCCGTTTCGATTGGAGTGATTTACATGTTTTATTTTCATATTAGATTAATAAAATTAACATCAGGTGATATTAGAAGGAGAATTATAGTCTTTTTTATCGGAGAAGTCATTCTGATAAGTGGCATTTTATTAGGAGCTGAAAAAAAGCAAGAAATATTTTCTGACCAGGTCCAAAATATTGTGCAATTATTATTTATCTCGCTTTTTGTGATTGGATTAATGATAACCTTTTTTGGATCATATAGGTTTCCAATATTTCTCGAATTTAAATGGAAAGAAAACGTTTTAAAGCTCTATATTATTGACTATAATAATTTTAAGATTATATATACCTATGATTTCACTAAACAAGAAGAAAAAAATAAATATTCTCGGGAAAGTTTAATTCTTCCGGAGGACAGACTTCTATTTTCTAGTGGGATAAAAGGGATTAAAGATATTTTCACAGGTCTGACTCATATTGAGGGAGGAACCATAAAAAGGATTGAACATGGGAATTTTATAATATTAATTAATCAGGGCGAAGAAGCACTTTCTTTTGTTATGTATTGTCTTTTAGTTAAGAAAGAAATGAAAAGCGTTAGTTATTTTCATAAAGTACTTAAAAATGAATTTGAGGCGTTTTATCGAAATATTCTCTTAAATATAGAGATGATTAAAGGCTCTGAAGAGAAAATATTTTCAGGTTTTGATACTATTATATATAAAATTTTTAATTAAAAGGAGGGGTATTAATTTGATTCAAGAGCTATATCCGATAACTGGTTCGTTAAGAGATATATTATTATTATTGGAATGCATTATCGCGTTTATCTTTTTAGAGTTTGCATTAATATTTTATATAAGGATTAAAAATAAAAGGAGAGATTTAAGAACTTTACAAGAACAATCATATTTTTGGGTATTATTAGGATATTCTCTTAGATGGATGATAATAATTATTGCTGATTACCAGATTTATGATTCTGAATTAAGGACTTTGCTAATTAATATTGGTTATATCATTATTATTATATTTGCACTTTTTTTCATTTACATTTTTGAGAAAAATAAGATTTTTATAACAAAATTTCTTTTTACTAAGATATTTTCAATTATGATTATAATTTATATATGTATTCTTTTTTTTAGTTTGGAGTATGCTACATTATTCTCTGATTTATTATGGCCCATATTTGTAATATTTTTTGTATTTTATATAAAATCTATATATTCTGACCTATATAAGAAGGGTTTAATTGCTAATTTTAAATTAAAATTTTTTGAATTTTGTATAGGACTTATCCTTATTGTAATTGGGTATCAACTGACATTAACTTTCATGCTAAGGATTTTTGGGTTGACGGGCAGATTATTTGGGGATATTATGCAAATAATAGGCATAACTTTAATATTTCTTTTTTCTCTTTCAATTCCATCTTTTTCTGAGTTCGATTGGCAAGAAAAAATATCCTCTATTCTAATTATTCATAACTCTGGCTTGTTTATCTATGAAAAGTCATTTGATGGATTAAATGAAAATGACAGCAAGTATATTGTTTCTGGCAGAATGACTATTGCTAAAATGCTTTTCGAAACAGTTACCAAGCAAAAAGAAGCTTTAATTATTGATCAGGGGGAAAAAATAATACTAATACAACCCGGGGAATATATATATGGAGCAATTGTATGTGATGAGAAATTGAAGTCTCTTCAAATCTTACTTAAAAAATTTGTTGAAAAAATTGAATCTATATATTATAATATTTTAAAAGATTGGACTGGTGATATAAATATCCTAAGACCTATAGATGAGATTGCAAAAGAAATATTTTATTAATTGTTCATGTATAAAATAAGGAGTATGAAATTTACAATTACAAACGAGTTTTTCTGTTATTGACTTCTTTAATCCAATATATTTTCAATCAATAATTCAAATAAGCGCTCAACATTTTCACCTGTTATTGAAGAACATTTAATAAAATTGCAGAAATTTCTAGATTCCATTAAATTCCTTATATTCTCTGATATTCCATCGCTAGTGTTAATAAGGTCTAATTTTCCACCAACCAATAAAATCGGTATTTCTTTTTTGTTTTCTTCTAACCCTTGCTTAAAAAGATCTAAAAACTCATTAATTTTATTCAAAGTATTAGGTCTTGAGAGATCATACATGAAGATTCCTCCATGTGAGCCTTTCGAGTATATCGGAAGTAAAAATCTGAACTTATCTTCTCCTCCAAAATCCCATATTTGAAGGGTAACTAAGTAATTTTTAAAATTTAAAAATTTGATAAAAATCTCTGATCCTAATGTAGATTTTATATCATCGTCAAAAAGCCCAGTAAGGTATCGTTTAGTTAAAGTAGTCTTTCCAACATTTTTTTCTCCAAAAATACTGACTTTTAACATTATTTCTCTTTTTAAATCCATAATTTAATCTCCCTAATTAAATGAAATTTAGTCATTAGAATTTTATTCAATAAAAAAGAACTATATTTTTTAAAAAGATATATTTGTATATTAGCTTTATTTTTATACATTATCTTAAATTTGAAAAACTATATTCAAAATATAGTTCATAAATAAAATTACGTTTACTAAGCATTTAACAAAACTAAAATAAATTAGAGAATAATTAACCTTACTCTGATTATTGGTAGACTAACTCAAAAAGAATGAATCATTCGATTTTTTTCATTTTTCTTTTTATTTTGCCTTTAAAAGTGTTGGATATTCGTTTAAAAAGTGCTAGGTTTTAATCAAAAGTTCAAAATTTTTTATTGAGTGAATCACTTCTCAACTTAATGGTCTATTCGCATTTTGATTTCAAGTATGTAGATACCCATTGTCATTTTTTCCCTCATCAGATTTTTAAAGCAATTTGGAACTTTTTTGAATTACCTGATGAGAAAGGTAATATTATAGGATGGCCTATTAATTATAAGCAATCTCCGGAAGAATTAGCAAAAATTCTCGAAAGTCAGAATGTATTAGCGTTTACTACATATAATTATGCTCATAAGGAAGGAGTAGCAGAGTTTATTAATAATTGGACAGTAGATTTTGTTAAAACCCATAGAAATGCAATTCCTTTTGGTTGTGTATGGCCTGATGATAAAGACCGAATTGATTATATCGCTAAACTCTTTGATCAATACGACTTTCTTGGCATAAAGGTTCAGCCACTAGTCCAAAATTTTCATGTAAATGATAAGCGAATGTATCCGATTTATGATTTAATCATTGATAGAGGAAAATGGTTAGCGATACATGCGGGCACAGCTCCTTATCGAAATAATTTTGTAGGATATAAATTTTTTAAGCAATTTATAGATAAATATCCGGACATGCATGTAATAGTTGCCCATATGGGGGCTTTTGAATATGAAAAATTTATAAATCTATTGGATAAGCACGAAAACCTCTATTTAGATACCGCTATGATATATATCCCGGACAATATTTTTCCCGAGAGGAAGGTTAAGCGTATAAAGCGAGAGGTGCTCATTTCATATCAGGATCGTATACTCTTTGGGAGTGATTTTCCAAATATCCCTTATGACTATAAATACTCTACGATGGGTTTATTTGAGATGGAGATGCCAAAAGCTTTTTATGAAGATATATTTTTCAACAATGCTAAAAAGTTATTTAATATCAAAATTAATTAGAAGAAAATACTCGGTAATAAAATTGAGAGAGTTAAGTAAAGAAGAGAAACTGTTTTTTTTTGAGCGAAACTGGTTTACTTTAGATGGATTATGGTTTTTGGAAATTGAAAATGAGAAAGATTGGATGACTGCGTTAAAAATTGATAAAAATGTATGGATAAGATTATTGAAAACTATATTCCGAAGACTCAAGAGGTATCTCGATATTGAAACTAATACTCCTTATGATATTATAAAAATGTTGACATTTCGGTGGTTTATTGAGGGTTGGGGCTATAAATTATTAGAAAATAAACCCAATGAAATCCATATTGGAATATCTACGTGTCCATATAAAGAAATGATGGATCGTAATCCAGAGCGTAGAGATATGATAAAAATAATTTGTGAGAAGATGTGTCATCCATTTTATAAAGAAGTAATTGAAGACACTAAAAATAGTATTACTTTTAATGTAATCAAATCTCAAGGGCTTGGCGATGATTTATGTGATTTTAAGTTTGCTTTTAATAATAATGGAGTAAAATCGCCAGTTGATTTTTTAAAACAAGAAGCATCTGTAGATGATAAACTATTTTATTACGAAAGCCATTGGTTCACTATGGATGGTTTGTGGATGGTTGAAACTGAAAATGAATTGGGGTATGATTTGGCTTTAAAAATAGATACTGTTGTTTGGCAGAGATTATATCAAATTATATTTCGAAGAATGAAGCGTTATCTTAATATAGAGGGTAATTCAATTAAAGATTTAATAAAAATCCTTGAATTTATGTGGGCATGCGAAGGTTATAAATATGAAATTGTAGACCAAAAAGAGATTGAAGCATTACTTAACATTACTGGTTGCCCATATAAAGATATGATGGATCGAAATCCAGCAAGACATGATAGAATCGAAGCCATCTGTAAAGATATGTGTATTCCTTTTTATGAACCTGCGATTGAAGAATTTAATCCGGAGATTGTATTAGAGAGAAGGCAATTTCTAGGAGTAGGAGATTCGGTATGTGATTTTCACTTTAAATTTAAATAATGTGAGATATAGATTAGTACTACGTATATCGTTATAACTTCCTACTGGAAGGAATAGATAATATCAAAAAAATCTATTTTATTTTTAACATTATTTATTATAATATTTCTCTCATTATCAGTAATAGAGTAAAGATTAAAAATAAGATTATCAATCTCCCTTAAAACTTTGATAATATCTTCATTTAATTCGCCTGTACTAGCTTCAAATAAATTAAGGACGTTATCGGTTTTTTTAACAATTTCGGATTTAACTTGGCTTTCTGGTTTTACTATAGGAAGATGCCTAATCATATATTGATTCAAATTTATCGTAGTATCTTTTTGATTATTTATTCCATACATACAATAAAATTGCATTAAGATGGAATTTAGTATTGCACATAGAAATTTTAATTCTGTGGGATCATCATGGAGTAGTGAATAAACTGAGGAAGTAAAACATATATTTTCATCCATATAAATAGCTTCGGGGATAATATTGTTATGTTTAATAAGAAGTTTAGGATTTTTGTAATATTCATAATTATCTCCTTTTAGCACACTATCATTGATTTCGTCAATGTTAAAAGATCTTTTTTTTTCTATGAAATAATATCGAAAATCATCCTTTGCGTTAATAAAATAACATGAGCCATTTAAATCTTTATTTAGAATTGCTTTAACTTGTTTTAAACCCTTATCTTCTTCTCCTCTAATCATACGAGGGAAATTTATATGATTTAAATAATTTAAATCTCCCTCACTTTCAATTTTATTTATTAATTGAAATAATAGGCTATTAATTTTTATCCTAATTCTATTTAACTTAACTGTTTCTGAACTACAATAAGGGCAATTTTTTTTAAATGTATAAACAAATAATTTTTTTGCATTCTCACATAAGGGACAATTTTTATTAAAACAAATTCGAAGCTTATCCACTTGTTGATTTGAATATGTTATAATTTCTTTGTTTGGATAATCATAAATTTCTAAATTTTTCCTTCCATTAGCGGATATTTTCTTATTTTCATAAATTATGATTTGAACTTCATTTGTTGCTTTTTTAA
>JBHLNT010000109.1:0-13900 GCA_048941265.1 Promethearchaeota archaeon | reverse complement strand
TTTATTATTATCCAAATAATTATTATATTTTTAGTCAACATTTATGCCATTTATAGAATATATTCTAGTTTTGTTGGGGAAGGAGGACTGTTGATGTATGGAATTTGGGATAACAGATTTGCATGGATCGATAATATTATATACATTTTCAGTATTATTTCATTATTGATTTTCTTATACATTAATCCTATTATTAAAAATAATTTTAAAGATGCAATCGTCCAAGGGAGAGCTATTACTTGGAAATTTGGTGCTAAACAGATTGGTAGAGAAATTAGGAAAAAGTATTACACTTTACGTTCTAAATATGCCAAACTACAACTTCAAAATCAATTATCCGGAAATGAGCTATTAAAATTATGGCAAAATAAATTTGCGGTATTTTTTCTAATACTTTTAGCTATTGCCGCTTTCATAATTACTCCTATTGCTTTCATTTGCGTTGTTTTTTGGTTAAAAATTTTCATATTTGATAAAAGCGAAATTAAAAACTATGAAAAAATAGCTCTTTTGATCTCGACAATAATTATTGGAATCGTTGCATGTGTAGGGCCGCTATATACTTTAAAAATTTATGCAAATATTTCTCATTATTTATGGACGGTTAATTTTTTTTATTTCTCTGGAATTCTACTTGCATCAATAATTTATATCAGGAAAATTCTCTGATTAAAGAATTAGCAAAGAAAAAAGGAAAGTCTATTTTGATAAATCATATTTTTCAAACCTAAACCTTTTTTTTAGTTATCCTCCTAAAACTAAAATTAAATAGGGAAAAAAAAGTAATCCTTTTCCTATTTTATTATTTTTTAAATTACATCCATCTAAAAGATATGTTTTCTTTCAAGAACTAATGAGGATTAGATGTCATCTTCACTAGTTCTTAAATTTCTTTCGAAATTGAAAATTAATTCTTCTGTTAAATATTTCTCTCTATTTATTCTAGCTTTTATGTAATTTTCCAATTTCAATCGTTCAATAGTTCTACCATCTTTTAAGAAATTTGTGCCGCAAATTATGCTAGATAGATGAATGATAGCGTCTATAGTTGGTGTCTTAATCCCAAGAAATTGACCTAATGATGCAATAGCCACTAGACCGGTTGGAATATCTTCAGTAAAATATCTCGTTATTAAGTGATTAGGAGCATTAATGTCTTTATAAGCCTCAATCTGTTGTATTGTATCGTGTATACAATTTGCATTTATACCATAACATTTTTTCGCCCACTTTTCGTATCTTAATTGTCTTAAACCCAAACATTGGAATATTTCGTTAAGCTCGATTTCAATTTGTTCGAGAACTTGACAAATTTGTGGTGTAGCACCTTCTTTATAGAACTTAAAGTTTTTTCCATAATCAATAGGACCTGCATTGAACAATGATAAAGCCGGGTGAATCAGCATACCAATATTGTTAAGAGTAACTTCAAGGTAATCTTCTATTGGAATAAATTGAGGAAAGAATTCATTCAGTATTTCCCAGATGAGATCTGAATATTTATCTGGGAAAGTAGAAAAATTTACTGAATTTTTAATTTTAATGATATTTACCCGATTTTCTTCTAATGCTCTTGCCGTAAACAAGAGAGTTTGCGTTTCTCCGACAAAAATTGGGATTTTTCCTCTTATTTTTTCAATATTTCTAAGAAACTCTACAGCTCCAAAAGTTCTTCCTGGATTTAGAATAACTATTTGACCATTTTTTAGAAAAGGAGCGATCTTCAGTGCGATCTCTTTATGAGCGAAAGCGGGCGTGACAACAAGTATAATATCTGCATTTTTTACGGCTAATCTCATATTTTGTGTAATCAAAGATATTGGAAAAAACCCTTGTAATTCTCCTGATACCTCAATACCTCCCTTTTGCTGAATTTCACTTATTCTTGAATAGGAACGATTATATAGCGAGACTGATTGACCTTTTGAGGAAAGATACGCAGCAAATGCACGTCCACCAGATCCTGCTCCAATCACGCAGAATCTCATTTTTCCATCACCTTATAGGGTGATAAATTTTCAGTATATTTTATTTTATTTGAGAACTTATCGGGGTATTTTGCCATAATATCCTTGATTCTTTCAATCTCATCCCGCTTTTTCTGTAAGTTTTGATCCCATGAATAGCAGGCACCATCAATTATTTTTGTTTTAATCTCACCACGAGCAAATTGATTATTCCTTAGATGAGGAGCGTCGAAAATACCATATTTTACTAATCTGTTTAGGATTTTGTAATTTGTCCAAGGATTCGCTTTTTCAGTAGGATTTTTTGCTAATCGAGGTAGTAAATCAATAATCCATTTAGCTTGTTGAATCAACTCTTCTTTTCTTTGTTCAATTTTATCATCAAATAAATTAATATTACTAGAGTAGGTTCTGTCGATAACGTGGTTAACTATATTACAACTTTCAATAATATGTTCTGGCTTTGCCGCATGTCTAGCTTCAGAATATGTCACTACGTGGACTATATCTGGTTTAAGAGCAAGTTGAACGAATGTCGCTGCTGCAAGATGACCTTTCGCTTTCTGCAAATTTAATGGCATACTTGCTAAACCTGTTCGAACTTGTTTAATTACTTTAAACGAATCGTCTACTAACGTATGAAGAAGTTCATTTTTGGCTGTCATTTTTGCGAGATCCATGTCAAACGAACTTGAAGGAGGGGTATTAAACATAAATTGAGCCACGAAATGTTTAACTCCTAAATTCTTGGCAATTATCCCGCTTAAATACATATCTGCTACTGCTATAGCATCTGGGGCATCTCTGAGACTCCAATGATGCGAATCATTAATTTCTACAGGAATATCCTTTTTCGCATACCATTTAATCGTTTCTAAATGCTGTTTTATTGATTCTTTTAATGCTAAAGGACCACGTCCATCCATCTGATTAAACCAAAAAATCGGGATCGCAGCCCAGGCATTTTGAATTGTATCCTGATATAATTCAGCCAATTTTATAAAATCTCGTGTTCCGGCATATATTCTAAGCAATGGATGATTTCCTCTTAACCTTGCTCTATGAAGTTTAATAAATTCTTCTTTTTTTCTTAGCGGTATACCTCCAGCACCAGACAATTCCTTAACTTGATCTTCTGGATGGAAATAATTTGCCTGTGTATTTTGATCGGGTGCTATTGATAACACATCTAATATTTCAGCTCCAGCAATTTTTTTTATTCCTTTTACTGTTTCTTGAAAACTTGGTAATCCAAAATGAGCCCTGATAATCGGATATGGCTTTTTCCATTTAATACGAGAAATTAAGTCCATTGGAATTTTTGTTATATCCTTAGAATCAATAAAGTCATTTTTTAAAATAGAAATCAGTTTGAATTTGGACTCTCCTCCAATAAAGAATTTAGAAAATTTTCTAAATTCTTTTGCTACTTTAACAACTTCTGGAGTCCCTGCGAAAAATAGTTCTTCTGGTTTTTTTTCTAATTTATCATATTGGATAAAAAAATCTTTGAGTAAAGGTCTAAGGGTTGAGGAAGTTAAACGATAGCTAAGACCTACAATATCAGGTTTGCATTTTCGAATTTCATTAATAATAGTTGAAATTGAAGTTGCCGGACCTAAGAATATACATTCATTTCCTAACTTTTGAGCAATATTAATAAAGTTATGAATTCCTGCTACATGTACACATTGACCAATACAAGCAGTTAATATCTTTTTCCTTATTACCTTTTTTGATATATAATGTTTATTTTCTTTCATAAAATCGCCTCCTAAGAGTTTTTAGGAGTATAAATGTGAACAATTTCAAAATTATTCAAAATATCGGCTTGTGCTAAATTCACAATCCGATGTTTTAATTTTAAAAACAGACATATTCTTCCTTATAGTATGCATGTTTATCATAAAAGTATCTAAATCCAGATAATTATAACTAAACTACTAATATAAATTTAACGATCATTTAAATAAATATAAAACTATTATCTATTTAATTAAATAGAATTTTGAATAAAGCATAAACATATTATAAAAAATTATAACTTTATTACTAAAACTTATAACCTTATCATAAATAAAAACATTTATATACTTTTAGAAATTTTATCCTACAATAAGAAGAATATTGTGTTTTCCTACCTATTAAATGGTGAAGTACATTAGTCAAAATGAATCTGCTCAAAGAAAAACAACACTGAAAATTATAGAGGGTATTTACAATGCCTTGGAAGATGGTAAATTTCACACGATTAGCGAAATTTCGGGCTTAGCTAAGTCAAATTGGAGGACAGTAAAAAATCAAGTAGATCTTGTAAAAAAAATTCAAGAATTGCCTAGAATTGAAATTATTGAGGCTTCAAAACAAATTTTAGTAAGGAAATTATAACATTATTCTTGCTTTCAATTTTAAAGAATACTCCTAAATGGTGTCGAACCATTTTCTGAGTATCTACCTTATGGAATGTTATTTCATGAACGAAATTTTCCCCAATCTGGGTATCTGAATTATGAAATGTAAGTATAAAATTAAATAACATAAAATTTCTTTATAAAAACTAATGGGAGGTTAAAATTAATGTACTCCAAAATTGAGAATAACAGTAATTTTTCTTTATTTAATACTAAAGAGAATTTAGATAAGTTTTTAAGAATCCTTATATCCGGAATCAACCTCAAAACTAATAAAATTCTAATTATAGGTGGAATTTTAGGTAAAGAATTAGAGCGATTATTCAACCTTTTTCCTGAATCGCAATTTCTTATAACAGATAAATCCAAGAAAACATTAGATTTAATTAAAGAGAGAAATAAAGCCTTCGAGAATTTTAAAACTTATTATGTCAATGCCTTTGATGGATCTTCTCTTTTAGATTTTCTACTTAGACACGGTAAATTTGATCTCGTAATCGTTAGCAGATTAAAGGAATATTCTCCAAAAGAAATTCAGTTACTTCATTTTTACCGGTTTTTATATAATCATTTTCTTAGAAAAAAAGGAGTTTTCTGCATTATCATAAAAGAGTCAAAAATATGGGAAATTAATCATAATATTTTAAAGAAAAAGAAGCCAATCTTAAATGAAGTTATAAATATAAATAATAATGAAAATCCAGTTCACGTTATCTTTTATGATAAAAAAAGAAGTTGGATTCATTAAGAGAAAACACTTACTATTTCTCCCCATCTCCGAGTTTAATTAATATTATTAATTATTATTAAGGAATAGGCTACAAAAAATAAATTTCTTCATATTCTTCATCAACAGGAGACTCATATGTTAAATTAAGTTCATAAATTTCCTGATTTAATTTTAAAATGGCCTCCTTAATACTTTCTTCATCTTTTACTCCAGTGCATACTATTTTACCTGTTGAAAAAATTAGAAATACGGCTTTAGGGTCTTTCATATGGTAAATTAGGCCTGGGAAAACCTCTGGTTCGTACATTGCGAAGTCCATAAAAATAACCGCTTTATTTAAATCTATAGAGGTGTGTAAATCTCCACTTGCCACTAAATTCTCAATTTTGATTGTGGGTTCAGGTAATTTTAATCCAAATTTTTTAAGCATTTTAAATAGATTCTTTACTGCATTTTCAACCAATAAAACATTTTTAAGTCCAGTTATTACCATACTACCCGTTGAAAATATTAGAAAAGATGCTTTAGGATCCTCTAATCTTAATATTAATCCTGGGAATTTCTCAGGATTATATTCTGACTCAGGAGCTTTACGCGCTATTTTTATAAGATCTAATCTTTCTGAAATTTCTAATTTAACTGTTGAGACGACATTATTTATTTCATAATCCAATTTCAATTTAGACATTACCATTCACTTAAAATTTTAATTTTATCAATTTCATCTTGATCCTTATGCTTATCGTCCATTACATTTAACAGTTCACTTAATTTGTCAATATTTAAGATTTTATACCATCTATCAACAAATTCAAAATTTTCTTTCGCTTCTTTCTCCCTATCTAGGATTTCACTATAATTCTCTTTTGCATCTTGTATATTGTGTTTAATATATTTATAACTTTTTGAATCTTTTTTATAGAGATTTATATATTGTTTCGCTCTATTTTTAGCTACTTCATCTTCTTGACTTAAATCCTTATTCGCATCAAAATTATGCCAGATTTCATTATCTATTGGAGGTGCAATAAATATCGGAATAAAGTGTTTATAGTCATGATGCAAATGGTCTCTCAAATATTTCCCTATTCTTTTCTCATATCCATAAAGGGATAATAAGATTATAACTGGTTTTATTTCGGTATCTTTGTTAATACTTTTATTCTTAAATACATGAATGAATTTTATTACCTCTTCAGTTAATTTAAGAACATCAATAAGCCTCATTGGGCTTCGTTTTTTATAAGCATAAATAAATCCAATCCTTTTTACAGACTTTTTGAAATTATCATCTGTATCCGCTTCTTTATCCAATTCTTTAGTTTCTCTTATATTTATCGAATTCTTTGTTCCTTTTGAATTCTCTATTATAATTAAATCAATAATTCTTGGAAAAAATTCTTTTGGTAGAGCAAAATCATAATATTTATAGGTTTTAATTGCGTTTTTATTACTTTTTACTATAGTAGTTTCTATTTTCTTTAAATATTTACCATAAATTTTTACCCAAAATTCCCAAGTCCTGTCAATATTGAAGACAGAAAAAGGAAATTTCATTAAATCATCATTATAATTAAATTCCTCGTATAAAACTTGTAATATTTGATTTAAAACATTCCTTTCAGCGATTAAAATCTTATTTTTATGTTGTGAATTAACTTTGCTTTCAACTAATATTTTTTTAAATGGATCGAGTACTTTATTATTAAATTCTGTTATAACCAATTCATATAAGTAATTTTCAATGACTTTCAGATTTTTTTTAGATTTTAAAAGTATCGGAATTGCATTTACATCTAATACGACTACTGAAATTATTAATCTATTTTTCAGTATTCCTTTGGACCCACGAATAATTAATGCATAACTTTCTTGGTTTATTGCTATGATTAGAAAAGAGTTTTTGAACATTTGAGAGTTATTGGAGATTCTAAATTTAGATTTGATTGATTTTTCAATAGTCTTAAAAACATTTACCAATGGTAGCAATTCTTCAAAAATTTTAATCCGCAACTTTTTCACATTAATAAATCTTTTTCATGAAGTATAATTTTATTAATCTCTTTTGTATATAATCTAAAATTTTTAGTGTGATTCATTTTCATAACCAACGTTCGAATTTGACGCCGAGCAATAGGCCGAAGTTCGTTAATATCAAATTCAATAAATCTATCTGAGGGAATAGACTTTTTTTTTTTATGATTTGGATTAAGTTTTTTATTTTTAATCTCTCTATAGTTTAAATGATTTTCATATATTTTTCCACGATAATGATTTCTTTTACATTTGGTACAATAATATTTTTTCATTCCTAAAACTGATTTATTTCTTTAATTTATAGGGTTTTTTTCTGTATTTCAGAAGATTTATCTCTTTAAAATAATTTTTAAAAGATTTTTCCCAATATGTATGCAATAACTATGTCGTAATATGATAAAGTCAATTTTTCTGTTGAAATAATAAAAAATAATATCCCTTAATCAATCAAGTAATTGTAATTATTATCTTATATTGAGATGATTTGTTAAATGCAAAGGGAAATTTTCAATCTATAAGAAAAACTGAGATTGGTAAATATCAAATCATATTTTTATCTATAATAATAGTATGATTTTTATTATTTAAGATTTTTCAAAATGGGAATAAAATCTTTAAAATTTAAATTTCCAATTAATTAAATTAAGTTTATTAACTCAAATCTTTAATTGAAACTTATTTATTATCCTTTTTTTGCCTCTAATTTTCCATCTTGCTTAAATTTTTAAATTCAGATACTGTGGGATGTTCTATAGTTTCAGTAAGTAAATGTATATGAATCTCTTAACTTATCCTTAAGTGGTTTTGTATTTCCACAAAAATTAGATTTAGGGAAATGTTTATTATTAATAGTGGAGAAAATTTTAAAATAAAATTCCGATTCTATGTTAGAAAAGAATTAAAGAGGAGCTAAGAAATATTATTAAAAAATTATACTATATCTGACAAGTTTCTGGATGCAATTCACAGAACTTTATTGCCGTATATATATCTTGTTCATTTATAAAACCGATAATTTGGTTATCTTCTTGTTTTCTCACGACTATAACATGTGGATAGGTTTTCATTTCTATTAACTTTTTTAACGCAGTTTTTCCTGTTTCTTCGATATAAATAGATGGAAAGTTTGATAGAGGTTTCTCAATATAACCGACTATTAATTGTGATCTCTCTTCAACAGGAACTTTCTTTATATCTTCTATATGAATTATTCCAGTGATCTCGTTTCCTCTTATGACTGGAAAAAATACTTTTTTATAGGGTATGAAAAAATTCCTTATAGCATCATTTATTACCATATTAAACGGTATTTCCAATTTTAAAGTTGCTATAACGTCTCTTAAGTTCAATGCTCCTATAATATTCCTTACACTGAGACGAGATAATGTTACATCATCTACAGTCTGAATATAAGATTTTCTTGCTGACGTATTAATAAAAGATCCTATTAATATTAACCAGATCCCCGCAAAAATCCCTGTAAATAAGATCTGAATAAATCCAATAACAATGAGGGAATAGCCTAAAAAAACACCAATCCTAGACGCGGTTTTGGTTGCAGAAATAATGTTACTTCTTTTATTCCATAAGTATGCTCTTAGTACCCTTCCACCATCCATAGGAAATGCAGGTAATAAGTTAAAAACACCAAGTCCAATATTAGTTATTCCAGAGTATAATAAAGTTACGTATAACCAAGCAGGTAAAGCATTTCCTATCAAACCGAAAAAGATTAGGAATATGCCTCCTAAAATTAATGAACTGATCGGACCTAATACTGAAATAATTAATTCACTTTTAGGTGTTACTGGTTCTTCCTCTATTTTAGAGACGCCCCCAAAAAGATATAGTTCAATCTCACTGACTTTAAGGCCATAATGTAATGACATCAAAGAATGAGTTAATTCATGAATTAGGATAGAAAAAATAATTATAATCCCATTTAAAATCGCAACTATTATCAATTCTGTTAATGTAGCTTTTGGATCAAGACTTAATAAGAATGTAGCTGAATAAAATCCTACTAATCCTACTATAACTAACGTGGAGAAATGTAATTTTATTTCAATTCCTTTTATTGATCCTAACTTCAATTTTATTCCTCTGTTAAGTTTTGAAATTATTTTTTTCTAACATGTAATAATTACTAAAACACAAAGAATTAAATAAATTTATAAACATTAACCTAATAATTTGTTAATTAATGAGTCAATTAAATATTCGATTTTCTTATTAAATTCCAAATTTTCAAAAATCATTTTTATTTTGTTAAATTGGCCAATACTTCTTAATTTAATGTGATTTAAGATAAATTGTTTTTCAAATTCTATTATTTAATCGCTTTATCTATAAGATTTTCCTTATAAATTATGATTGTTTTTCTCTTTAATTTAAAAATAATTGAAAGGAAAAGATTGAAATTCTGCGTTTAATTTTATCAAACAGATAATGTTATTTATTAAATTAAATAATGTTCATGGGTTAAAATTTAATGGATGTAAAAGAAACAATAAGAATACGAAGAAGCTTCCGATCTCTTGATCCTGTTCAAATAACCAAGGATTTAATTACAGAATTAGCTAAATCTGCACAGATGGCACCGTCTTGTAAAAATTCGCAGCCTTGGCGATTTGTTTTTGTATACAACGAGGATCAATTAAAAAAACTTTTTACTAGCATTATTCCCGGAAATCAATGGATTCAGCGAGCCTCAATGATAATTGTAGTATTTAGTAACATGAAGAATGATTGTATTATTAAAGAACGCCTTTATTACTTATTCGATACTGGAATTGCAACAGGTTTCTTGATATTAAGGGCTACGGAACTGGGTTTAGTTGCTCATCCTATTGCAGGCTTCGAGGAAAATATTGTAAAAAAGATTCTTGAAATCCCGCATGATATGAGGATTATTTCTCTTATTATTATCGGTAAAAAATCTAATAAAGTGTATCCTGAATTAACTGATCTAATGAAAAAAACAGAAGCAAGAAGACCTGGAAGATTTCCTTTGAAAGATTTTATTTATACTAATAAATTCAATCAATTTGAATTTGAAGATTTTTCAAATATAAAGTAATTTTATTTGGTCTTAAGTAAATCACATAGATTATATTCTTTCATATATGTTATCAATTTTAAAAAACATTAAATAGTTCAATTTTTATATTTTCATAAACGCTTCCAAAAAAATTCTCTAAAGAAATGGGAAAAGAGTTAAATTACAGATGCAATTTGTATTATCTTATTTTGATGTTATCAAAGGACCAAGTATTTTTTTATCTTTTCCAGAAAAGGTTCCAAGTAAAATAAAGAACACAATAAAAGGATTATTTGATCTCGAAGCAGAGGATCCTTTTTTTGAGTTTATTCTAAAAGATGATAATCTAAAAATCACAAATATTAATTTTATGATCCCTTCCCTATGGGCTAGAGGAAATCACGAAATGGTAATGCTTTCAGTAATTACTGAAATTAGTTTTAACAATGAAAAACTGTATGATCTATTAAAGGAAGCCGCTGAAAGAATTGCTAACCGCACTAATATATTTAAAAGCTTATATATTGCAGATGACAGTAAAGACACTGAAATTTTTCAGAAATATGAAGAACTAAAAAAAATTTTTCTTGAATTTAATAATAAATTTGAAAAGTTAAGAAAAGAAATCAGTATCTTGGAATTGGTTGCTTCTAAAGAATTAACTCTTAGTGGAGCCTGTAAAGTCTTTGGAGAAATTATGATTGATATGATCTCGTGTTTATTACAACAAAATCCTCTTGTCTTATGTGGAGATTTTGATTCCTCAACTGCTCTACTTTCCATATTTAAAAGGATCTTTCTCGATATCTTTATCTTTGATAATGATCTGATTGTAAAAGATGAATGTGCTGATTTAGCTCCTGGAAGTTATGTTATCAATATGAAATATGGAATTGTAGAGACTGGTGAAATTTCTAAAGATGCTCATGATGCTATACGGAGATATCTTCAAGATGCACAAAAAACGGGTAATAATGATGCTGCGATTATTTTCTTACGCCAGAAAATATCTATTCTAATGAAGGTTGCAGACCTATTGGAAGAAGTACTGATACAAAAATTACCTGAAAAGCATATTTTTAAAGAAATTCGTAAACATATGAAAATAAAAATAAAAAGCGACGAACTTTATGCCGTTCGGCTCATTCTCAAATCGAGAGGTCGGCAAAATGTGGCCGATAAAATATTAATGAGTAAGTTTGATAAATTTTAAAATTAATCATTCTTGGGCTAAGAATACACCTCCTATACAGAGTAAAGTTACAGATATGGTACGTATTATGTAAAATATAGGTTTTAATTCAGGAACAGGCCAGATAAACAGGATAATTGCATATATAATAAAAGATAAACTTATCAAGAGACCCCATCTGCTTCCTGTGATTCTGTAATGCTTGAAAAATCCAATTCCGATGAAAAAAGAAACAGGAATAAGTAATTCAACGACCCACCAACTCATATTATTAAGCGGAGTATGTTTCGTAGGATTTACAAATGCCAATGGATTTTCAGCAGGCAGTACAAAAGCAAGAAGGGCGCTGCCAATAACATAAAAAACAATAAAAATGCCAGTTATAAGTAATTTTAACTTAAGTTTTTCTGTAATAAATGGAAATGTAGAATATAATATTAGTCCTGTAGTTCCAGCCCCGCTTAAGTTTACATATACCCACATCGCTAACAGATAAGTTTGACTGTCCAATGATAATGTCGCACATATTGCGGCTATTGTATGACCAATGGCATATAATATGAAAGCAATACACCATAAAAATCGGTTAAATTTATGTTCTTTAAGATATGAGATTAAGAAAACAACTCCGGTTAAATATGAAATTATAGCTGAAATTAAGGCCGTAATAAATAGTAAGATATCGATCATTATTCATCATGTATATTTCGTTAACGATTAATATAAAAATATAGTTTTAATACGACTTTCACTGCAACTATAATAAAGAACGAAATAGCAAAAAAAAAAAAATTTAGATAACTTAAAATTAGTGAAGATTTTTTTTTACAAATTTATTTTAAAGTATTTTTTAATAGAAAACAATTTAATTATCATATGATTTTTGAAAACTATAGAACACTTAAAATAATGAAATACATAGTTTTATTAATCCAATTTGGTGAGAATAAGTGCGAGCTGTTAAACTAGCCGATGATGTGTATTGGGTTGGTGCAAATGTCCATACAGAAGATCTATTTGAAGGGATTTGGCCTATTCCGAATGGTGTTGCTTTAAATTCATATATCGTGAAAGGTGATAAAATTGCAATAATAGAACTTGTTAGAGAATGGGCCGGGGCCTCTCATATATTATTAAATAAACTACGATCCATTCCCATACAAGTTAAGGATATTGATTACATTGTATTTAATCATCTTGAGCCCGATCATACTGGTTTTACTTACTTATTTGACCTTCTTGCTCCTGGTGGAGAAATTATTACGACAAAACGCGGAGCTGAGTTGGTTGAAGGTTTTTATGGGATTACAGAAAATGTGAGAGTTGTTAAGACTGGGGATCAACTAGATCTGGGCCAAAATAAGAAATTTATTTTTACTGAAATCCCTAATGTACATTGGCCTGAGACTATGGTTACTTACGAAGCTGACTCTAAAATTTTATTTTCTGGAGACGCATTTGGTGCATTTGGAGTCCATCGTGGCAGTATATTTGATGATGAGACTCCTGAAGATCATAAAACTTACTGGGAACAGGAAATGCTACGATATTACGCAAATATAATTGCAATGTTCTCTCCAAGTGTTATAAAAGCAATTGATTCATTAAAAAATTTGGATATTAGGATGATTGCTCCATCGCATGGTTTAATTTGGAGAGGTAAACCTGATGTTGTCATCAGAAAGTATCAACGCTACGCAAATTATAATAGAGATTTTGCTGAACCCGAAATTTGTATGGTGTGGGGTAGTATGTATGGCAACACAGAAGCGATGCTTGAAGCGATTCTTAGTGGAATAGCTAAAGAAGGAGTTCCTGTTACAATTCATCGAGTCCCTAATGAAAATCCTTCTTTTATATTATCCGATATATATAAATCAGCAGGATTAATAATAGGAGCTCCTACTTATGAATATGAAATGTTCCCTCCAATGAAATATTTAATGGAGCTTTTAAGCAAAAAACGTATGAAGTATAAAAAGGTGCTATTCTTTGGGTCCTATGGATGGAGTGGAGGTGCTAAAAAAGTTTTTGATGATTTATCAAATAATATGGAATGGGATATCTCTGATCCAATAATTTATAGAGGTTTTCCAAAGAATGATCAACTAGAAAAAGGCGAATTACTTGCTTCTAAACTTGCTAAAGAAGTTAAGAAAATACCATCTAAGATAAAAAATGAAAATTATTAATCTTTTTTTCTTATTCTTTGTTATTTTTATATGGTAATTTAACTCCACAATATGGACAATGGTTGTTTTTAATTTCATTGAAATCAGGTAATAATGAACCACAATAAAAACAAAATCTTAATTTTTTTTTGCTTGCCATAATTTTCACCGCAATGGATAAAAATTTAAAAAAATTAAAGATATATAAAAAATCGTAAAATTAATGTAATACTAAAACATCACTGTCTGTATCATTAATTATATGTGTTGGCACTGAACCGAATAAATTATCTAATATAGAGTGGTGTACCTTTTCTCCTATTATAACAAGGTCAAAATTTTCATCTCTTGC
>JBHLNT010000326.1:0-3379 GCA_048941265.1 Promethearchaeota archaeon | reverse complement strand
CAAATATAGAAATAGTTAAAAATTATGATATTCAAGTTATAGCTCATAAATTGTTCGCATTCTTTAATTCCCATTTGTAGAAAAGTTTTTATTTGTGTTTTTTATCAAAACTTAAATCTAAAATTTTGATTAAAGCAAAATTGCTATATAATATCCGCTCTAAAATGAAAAAATTAATATCTTTCAAATTTTTTTAGATATAAGTCATTATTATCATATTATTATAGTTTAATTCATACAAGTAAACATTATGGAAAAAAAAAAAAGAGTTTTAATAGTTATTGAAAGTTTAAAACTTGGAGGCGGGGCCGAAAGAATGACCTCTGTATTAACAAAAAGATTATCTAATAAATATGATATATATATCCTAACTCTAAAACATTTTAAAGATATTTATCCTTTTAATGGAAAATATTACACACTCTTTATTAATTCAGATTCAAATAAATTTTTAAAATTCAAGTTTATTCGAAATTTATATAGAACATACAAATTTTACGATTCAATTTCACCTGATCTAATAATCTCTGTAACAGATTATACAAACTTATTCACAATAATACTAAAGCTCATATTTCGGATCAATATTCCATTGATTGCATGGATACATTGTAATCCATTAATCGCTTATAAAGACAATATGAGGTTTTTTATTTCTCGATTAAAAATCTTTTATCGATTAAAAGCTGTAAACAAAATAGTTACAATTTCAGAAGATGTCAAGAAAATTATAAAAAAGCATTTTCATATCGACGATATTAGAATTAAAAATATTTATAATGGAATTGATACTGAAAAAATTTACCAAATGTCAAGGGAAAAAATAGTTGATTCTCAAGATATTTTTGATGACAATAATTTAATCAAATTTATCACTATTGGACGTCTTGAAGTGATAAAAGGACACAAGTATTTAATAAACGCATTTTATAAAGTCAAAAAAAAATTATCAAATTCCAAATTGATAATAATAGGTACGGGCTCTTTAAAAAATAAGCTAAAAATTTTTGTAAGAAAAAATAAGTTAGAAGATGATGTTATATTTTTGGGATATAGAAGTAATCCATTCAAATACTTAGCGAGATCTAATATTTTTGTTCTTTCCTCGTTAACTGAAGGCCTTCCAATGGTCTTACTGGAAGCATTAGCATGTGAAATTCCAATTATTTCTACAAATTGTGAAACGGGTCCAAAAGAGATATTAGATGATGGCCATTACGGAATTTTAGCAAGAGTTAAGGATTCTGAGGATTTAGCAAATAAGATGTTTGAATTAGCAACTAATAAAAAGATGTTAACAGAATATTCTGAATTATCTTCAAATAGGGCAAAATTCTTTAGACTTGACAAATTTTTTGATGAATGGATGAAATTAATTGAATATTATATTTAAAGAATTACAATTATTAAAAAGAATAGAATATCTAAAGCGTGTTTATATTTTGAGAAATGTAAGTAGAAAAGAGGATGATAAGGAAGCTTTAATAAAAAAGCTTTATTTAGAGGAAGATTATATCAAAAAAAACCCTAAACTTCATGAATTTGATTCTCCGTGGAAAGTTAAAAAGATCTTACCACTAATTGATAAAATTTTGCATAATTTTGAAGAAAAACAAATCAATATTTTAGATATTGGAGGGGGAGCTGGAATAGTTTTAAGAGATTTATGTTCCTATATTGAGAAAAAATATAATCTAAAAGTAAATAAGTTCGCTTTAGATCTCAGCCAAGAAAGTCTTGATATCCTAAAACAAAGAAATCCTGATTTGAAAAAGACCTTACACGAGGATATACGTAAAACTTCATTAGGAGATAAAGAACTGGATATTTGTTTGATGATAGATGTGTTAGAACACGTTCCAAAACCCCAATTGGCCCTTAAAGAACTTAAAAGGATTTCTAAGTATGTTATATTAAAAGTTCCCTTAGAAGATAATCTTTATTATAGATTTTGGAATTTCATAACCAAAGGAAAGAGAAAGCAATATATAATTGAATTTTCTAGCCATATTAATTTTTATAATTTTTTTAACTTGAAGTCTCAAATTAAAGAATATTTAGGTTTTATTTTAGATTATTACTTCACAAATGTATTTGAGTTTTTTATCAAAACACCAAAATATCGAAATAATATGAGTTCTAAAGAGACGTTATTAAATAGAATTTCAATAATTATGTATAGATTTTCTCCTAAATTAACTTCTCTTTTATTTCAAGATTTTATTATGATTTTATGTGAATGTTATTAAATATTCATAAAAAATAGCTAAAAATTATGAAAAATTCTAAGAACATCGAAAATCTGTGTATGAATCATTAAATAATTTAAATAATTTCTTATTTCTATATTCCAATGATAATTTTCCGTTAACTATCCTTTCTCTACCTGATTTTCCAAATTTTTCTCTTAATTCCTTATTTTGAATTAAAATCTCAAGCTTTTCGATGAGATTTTTTAATCCAACTAAATCATCTTTTTTTCGTAGGTTAAGATAATATTTTTTTTTGGTTATCCAATCAGGACAATATTTCGAAAACGGAAAATAAAGGAATTCTTGTGAAGTTTCTAAAACAAATCCCGTTTTATTATTTATTACTAATTCTGGGGCAGCAGAATTGTTATTCAAGCATATTATTGGCAATCCATATGACATCGCTTCAAGAAAAGTAAACCCAAACGAATCTGCATAAGTTGGAAATAAAAAAATGTCAGACGTTTCATACAATTTTAAAATTTGGTCATAAGGCAGTTTTAAAAAAAACTCTATATTTTGATTATTTTTAAAAGTTTTTTTAAATTTTGGAGGGACATATCCTATAAAAGTTAATTTTATGTTATTTAATCTCGAATTCAATTCATTAAATGCTTGTAAAATTAATTTTCCTCCTTTCATATAAAAATTAAACTCTTTATCAAAATGAGCAACTGAAGATATAAATAATAATCTCGTTTTTTTGTTTTCTTTGGCAAAAACTTTTTTAGGTTCTATTGTTGGATAAATTGTTTTAAATTTTGAAACCTTATTATTTGGGATATTAAAAAAATTGATTAAAATCTTCTTTGCTGCTTTACTCCAAAAAAAAACATATTTACATCTCTTACTTAGTAATAATCTTCTTATTATTTTGATACTAAGTCGTGAATTTAAGATCTTATCGTTAAAATTAACAAGGCTTCCAATATACTCGATATAACAAATATATTTCTTGAAACCTAAGACTAGTCCATTATTCAATACAAAATCATATTGAAATTTATTAGTTGGAAAAATTGGATATATCACAGGCAAATTGAAAAAATATAAAACTTTAAAATACAAATCTTTTAATAATTTAATGATTGTATTAATAACGGAAAGTCTACTATTGTAAACTTCTT
>JBHLNT010000108.1:0-14000 GCA_048941265.1 Promethearchaeota archaeon | reverse complement strand
TTGATCTTTATATTTTTTGCTTTAAACAGAAATGCTACTATTTTAGAATTAAGATAAGCGAGAATGAAATGATAATCTATATCCTTAACAATACTTTTTGGCCAGAGAAAATAAGTGTCTGAAGTTGCATAATACGGTTTTTCAGTAAAGCCAAATAGATTTTCACTTGAGATATACTTAAAAAAAATTTTTTTATGATGATCATAAAATGGTTCAAGATCGATTAATGTATCCTTATTTTCTTGATCTAAGATATGAATATATGCACCTCTTCGTGGAAAATAAAAATCTTCAGGATTTTCTTTAGCGTTTATTAATATTTCTCTTAATTCTTTCTCATATTGTCTTAGATATGCCATCAATGTTGGGTATTTTTTTTCAAATAATCTATTTGATTTATCTATGTCTTTTAAATTGCATTCACTTCTATTGAAATAAATGATATATCCAGAAAAATCCTCTTTCTTATATCCATATGGTAATATAGATCTACTTTTATAGACTTTTTTTAACCTGCTTTTTTCATGTTCATTGAGCTTGAAAAAATTCTTATTGATTTTAATAAGAAAATCATTATTTTCTATTTTGAGATTAATCCCTTCATTTAAAATGAAATATTCATCTTTAATTAAAATTAAACCATTGCGAATTATAAAAAAGTCGTTTAAAAGACTAACTTTTCCATTTAAAAAGCAAAATTTTTCAATTTTTTCGACAAGTTCTTTTACTTGTTCAGGATATATTAGATTCCAGCTTCCATCTCTTTTTAAATTGTTATTAGTTAGTGCTGAATAATATTTTTTTATGTATATTGAATTTTTATTATGGATTAAATTCTCAAAAATTGACTGATTAAATGCGTTATTAGATAAGGCTAAATTATTTCTTTTTCCAATCTGAATAATTTCTATTTTTTTATCAGTTTTACACTCTTTTTCTTTTTTTGTTTTTTTTTGTAATAAAAAAATGCAATTATCTTGCCCGGTGGCTTGTTTAAAAAGTGCTAAATTCGATAAATCAATATATTGAAGGATATAGCATTCATCTAATATATGGGGTTTAAGTAATTTAATTCCAGTTTTCTTGGATTTTGTAACCCAATAATTTGTTGTGATAAAAGACAAAATACCACCCGGATTTAACTTCTCTATACCAATATGTATAAAAAAATAAAATAAATCCATATTACCTACAAAATATTTAGCACATATGGGAAACTTCTTAATATATTCCTGAAAAACTTCAGCATTATAATTTTGACCTAAATAGGGCGGATTTCCGATGATCAAATCAAATTTTTCATTAAGATCTGAACTTAATACATTCATAAACCTAAAATTTACGTCTGGATATTTTTGTAATAAGGAATTTTTTAATTTTTCATCGATTTCATAAGCTGTTATGTTTTTAAAATTGTTTTGAATCAAATATTTTAAAAATATACCTTTACCAGCTGATGGCTCTAAAACTGTTATTTCATGAATACTTTTACCTAAATTTTTAATAAATTTTAAACTGTTCTTAACCATGAATTCTGCAATATGATGTGGAGTAAAAATCTGACCTATAGGATTATTTTCAATCCACTTCATTTTTTTTGAAACCATCTGATTATAATATTAGTTTTAATATCTAAATATTTGATGTTTTAAGGCTTATCATTCGTAAAAAAGAGAGTCAATGGAAGATAAGAGAGCTAATTATATTATATCTAAAAATTAAAAGAAAAATTTATGAGGATTAATGCTTGTGATGGTGTTCCATTTTTATATTAACCGGTCTCAAAGAACCAATCGCCCAACCTGCGACTTCATTAAGCGAAGGATGTATAACCATGGATTGGTAAATTGGTATAAACGAACCAGCTTCTGGACATGCTCGTTCTAATTTTGTACCAGGTGCTTGTTCAGTTTGTTCTGGAAAAGTACAAGTAAATCCCGCATTCATCAAATATACAAAAGGTTGAACCAATATAGCAGCACTTGGACCAACAACATGCGCCCCTAAAATCTTATAGGTTTTATCGATTACTAATTTGACAAAACCATCATCCACATCTCCATTCTCGAAACCCATGGCAAAACCTTTAGCGACAGTAGAATAATTTTTTATGGCTACAAAAATTTCATGTCCTTTCTCAATAGCTTCAGCTTGGGTCATTCCTACATGTCCTACTTGAGGATATGAGAAAATAGCCCATGGAACAGAAGAATAATCTGCCTGCATTTTTGATTCTCCAAAAATATTATTACTACAAATTTCAGCTTCATAATTTGCTTTATGACGGAACTGATAAAGTCCATTTGCATCTCCGATGCACCAAATATTTTTTTTAGATGTCTCTAAAAATTTATTAGTTTTTATCCACCCACGTTTATCGGTTTCAATCCCAGTTTTATCAACCTTTAAGATATCGGCATTAGATTTACGCCCCGCAGCCACTAAAATTTCTTCTGCTTCAATATTTTTTTTATCCCCTGTATTAACATTTTCAACGGTTAAAATCTTCCTTTTTTTCTTCTCCTCTACCTTCACCGCTTTATAATTAAGCAAAACAGTCATATTTTTTTTAAAATTTTGCTCCAAAAATGTACTAATTTCGGGTTCTTCAGTCATTACTAAGCGTGGCAGCATTTCAACGATTGTAACTTCAGTTCCCATGGCAGAAAATATATGAGCAAATTCAGCTGCAACAACTCCTCCACCAATAATAATAAGACTTTTCCAAGGCTTTTCTGGGAATTTATTACCAAAAAAATTTTCATTAGTAATATAATCAATCTTATCGATGCCTTCAATAGGGGGAATGAAAGAACGAGCTCCAGAAGCAATAACAAACTTCTCACCCCTAAATTCTCCAAGGGTTTTTTTTCCATCCTTAGATCTTATAACCATTTTATATTCTCCAGTAAATTCACCAATGCCACGATACAGCTTAAGATTTGGAACAGATGATAATCCTTCCTCCATCATATTACTCTCATCAATTTGACTCCACATTCGCTTAGCTATAAAACTCCAATCAATTTTCTCAACATTAAAATGAATTCCCACCTTTTTGGCATGTTGAGCTTCTCGAATTAAATCTGCGGGATGAACAAGCACTTTAGATGGGATACACCCCCGGGTCAAACAAGTACCGCCTAATTTTGTGTCTTCTATTAACGCACATTTAAGTCCCATATTAAGGCCAACATTTAAAATATTAAGGCCGGCTCCGCTCCCTATCACTACTAAATCATATGATTCCATAAATTCAATTTTATTTAAATCGAATTTAAAGTTTATAGTAATGTTTTAAAGGATGAGATAATTCTTATGTAAATTTAAAAACTCAAAACTTCGAAATTTCTAGATATACCCAAAAATAAATTAATAATCTAATTATATGGCTACAGGAATTAATAGACTAAAATTACTACCCCTTGAAGTATCTCCCTTTATTCTATTTTCCACCCATATTTTTCCCTTATAACTTTCAATAATTTTTTTTGCTAATGATAACCCTAAACCCATTCCCTTTCCACTTTTTATTAGCATATTCCCGATTTGAAAAATAATTTTCCTTTTTTTATGGGGGATACCAATTCCATTATCCATAAATTCTATTTTTACATATTTGGACCTATTGAATTCCTGCTTACTAACTTTTATCAAAATCTCAACTACTTGATTGGTTGTATATTTTACCGCATTAATTAGAATATTTTCAAATACATCTATTAGAAACTCGTTTGCTAAAACAATGTGATTTTGATCACTAATCTCTAGCTTTATTTGGATCTCACGTCTACGAAACCTATTCAAAATGTATTCGATTGCTTCTTTTAATATCTCATGGGTGTCTACAGGACCTAATTCAAATTCTGGCCTTTCTAATTGTGTTAATTTTCTGACATTGGAGATTAATTTTTCTCCTCTTGTAATTTGTTCCTTAATAATTTCACTTAATTCATTAATTTTCTCCGATTTAGAATGATTATCAGAATAAATGGAAATGAGTTCACATGAAGAACTAATATTTTGAAGAATATTATTAATATCGTGAGCAAGCAAGTCTTTATAGAAACTAACTCGATCATATGCTTCACGAAATTTTATTTCTTGTTCATGTTCTTCCATTTTTTTTTCTGAATTTATCATTTAGACACTTTTACACTATTTTTTGAAAATTTGTACGAATGTGTATATTTAATTAAATATTGATTTATTTAAATAAATTATAAATTACGCATTAAAAAATTTTTAGTTATATATTTTTATTATTTTCTATACAAATATAATAGAATTTAAATATTTTAAATGAAAAATTTTTAATTAATAATAAAGACTAAAATCATTAAAATAAAGAGATAATTTTTAATAAGAAATAAAAAAGAGAATAAGTGAAAAATCACTATTCTCTTGATTTAACCTTTAATTACTTCTACTAATTTTGGGAATATCCTGGGGTAATGGACGGCCATACAATGAATTCCTGCCAATAATTTCTTAGCTTTTAGCTCAGTGACAAAAGGTTTAAAGAATTCATAATTTGCCAGATCATAGGCTTCTTGCTGAGCCTTTTTATCGGTAATATCTGTTTTTATACCTTTCCATTTAGCCAGAATATCTTTTGGAACATCAACACCGGGAACAAACATATCGAAACCTTTCGCTATTGCATAACTTTTCATTGGAAATAATCCAAGTAGAACTGGAACTTTGTATTTATTAATTGCTCTTAAAAATTCTATTGTTTTATCTAAATCATAAACAACTTGAGTCTGGATAAATTCCGCTCCTGCCTCTGCTTTTCGCCCAATTTTTAGTGCTTCAGCTTCCATTGGATCTGAGTTTGGATTTGCGGCTGCACCCACATGTAACTTTGGAGGATGCTCTATTTCCTTTCCATTAATAGCGCCAGTATCAACCATCTCTCTTACTAATTTAACTAAGGTGGCTGAGTCTAAGTCAAACACAGGTTTGGTTTCTGGCATATCCCCCATATTAGGATGATCTCCAGTTAGGGAGAGTACATTATGAATTCCAAGGGCTTGAGCCCCCATAATCATACCAGCAATACCAAGTTTATTGACATCTCTTACAGTTAATTGCCAGATACATTCCAAACCAGCATCTCTTTGAACGATATATGAGGCTGCCAGGCTGTTAATTGTTACAATTCCAAGAGGGCTGTCTGTTACATTAGCAGCTACTACATAAGGAGCCATCTCTTTTGCTTCTTGAACTAAATGTGAAAGGTCACAGGTTTTTTCTGGTTCTAATTCACCAGTTAAAACAAAATCGCCTTTTGCAAGAGCTTCTCCTAATTTTGAATAAACTTTTTTTTCTGCCATTTTTTTCCACCTCCTATCTAAAAACTACCTCTCTTTGATGTCCAGATGCACTCCAGTTTCGGGGTTCTCTTAGCTTAGAGAATAGGTCAAGTCTGCCGATTTCTTTTAATCGGTTATATATCAAGACCCATCCGCAATCTCTTTCATAATTTCCGACTTCGCATTTACCCTTAACCATTCCTCCACAGGGCCCGTTCATTAGTGCCTTGGCACATGTGGTTATCGGACAAATGCCCCCAGTTTCGTTTAGAAGACATTCACCGCATCCTTGACATCGCATATAAAATCGACCAATTCTCTCAGTCATTCCCATAAATTGTGTATCATTAGCTACGATAACAGGTAGACGTGGATAATTTTTCTCAAGGGTTTTTATAATACTTTGAGCTCCTAATCCGCAACTTAACGTTAAAATTGCATCTGATTCTTTAATTTCATCATCTATTTTTCTTAGATCTTTTTTCATTACTCTGTTATCACATACATCTTCAGATACAATACCCGCAGTGATTTCAAAACCCTTTTCTTTCAGCTTTTCTTGCCATTCTGCTAAACCCTCAGTTCCTCCAGTTTGACAGAGGGCGGCGCATGTACCACAAGAAACAATAGCGATTTTATTAGCATGATAATTGTTCAGTGCTTCAAATATCTCTTCTTCTGGTTTTTTTGTGGTTATTACGACCATTTTTTTTCTCAACCTTTACATTTATGTATATGTTTTTTATATAAATATAATATTCTATGATAGAAAAAGTAAAACAAATATTAAAATGTGATCAATGGGTGACGCAATTGATCAATTTTTTTGAAATTTCAAAATTTAAATGATATGATTTCGAAACGAAATGATAAAGTTTTAAAATATATGTTATCAAAATTTTAAGACTAAAAATGTTTACATCGAAAATAATTTGACGAGAAAAATTATCAAATCGACTCTCTATAAAATTTTGCATCTATTCTACTTAAAAATTCAAAATAAAAGAAAAGTAATAATAAAATGGAAAAAAAAATATGAAAAGATATTATATTGGTAAGCCTCCACCTGCGAGAGCTCTTGAAAGAGGTGCTGCTAAACCTCCCAGAATTGAACCCATTGATGTCAATTTTTTGATTTGGGTCATTAAATCTTTAGAGACTTTTACTGACCTTGTTTTCCCTTCGATAATAATGCCTTCTTCGGTTTCTAAAAAGATTTGAATAGTTTGTTCTCCTAATTCTCTCGGTTCTAATGTGAGCCATGTAGTATCACCATTTTCTAACATTCCTGACAGTACACTGACGATATCAGTTTTATCTTTTGCAATAAGTGGGATTGGCTCAATAGGTATTATAAAGGTTCCCCTCCCCTCTACTTCAACATCAAGAAGTATTTCTCGAGGATCGAATCCTGGCGCAATTATTTTAAGCCGATATTTTTTGCTTTCTGCTGCATTATTATACAGAAAAATCATAATATTGAGTTCACTCCCTTTAAAAACTACTTCCTGGGCGCTCGAATCCATATATATGGGGTCATTAGATAATCGAACAATGTTATCGGTTAATTCTAACTGTAATCGGTCAATGATGTTAAAAAATCCCGGATTGTAAATCTTAACATAATTAAATAATTTTGACATATCTTTCAATGAGAAATACCATGCACCACCTATTTGTAATCCTTTTTCGATATCAAAAGATTCAGAATCGACATTTATTACTTCTCTTAATTCATTAACAAATTGCTCTCTTGTTAAAACCTCTTGGAAATTCAAATAATATAAAAATAAGATTCTTTCCATAGCGAAAGTTATGGGTAATTCTTCTGCTTCTTGTTGTTTTACTTTCTGGACGAATGATGATATTAAGATTTCATTAATCCCTGCGAGATAATCGTCCCACTTAAGGTATGTTACAGGATCAAGGTGATTAGAGAGTATTTCGGAGAAAAAATTGTCCAAAAATATTTGATGAGTAGTGGGCTTATAGAAATCACTAAGGCCATTAACATCATGTATGTTCAAGTTTAGTGAGCGTACTAAAAGTGCCAATCCGAAACCAAATAATGCAAATCCAATAGCAGCATACCCTATTTCAAGAAGTCCTACTAAAAGCATAGCCAAAAACAGTGCTAAAGCTATAAGGCATAATATGGCAATTATTCTCAATAGATTAATGACTCTTTTAATATTATTATAAAGGAGATCAAACCCATCTAAACTATCAATAGGGCGCCCTCTTTTTCTTTCAAAGTTAAGTCGCATTTTTAAGGATTTTTGCGTAAATAAAGATCCTAAGAAAAGCATAACTGAATTGATAAAATATAGACCCAATACTATGTAGAACAATAATGAAACATTAATATCGACTAATCTAACAACCGCTAACAGAGCAAGGATGGTTATTATCACTAAAAACCACGGAAGTATTAAAAGAAGCCATTTGCCAGGGCCGCTAATATATTTTGTAATCCTTTTTTGAAGTCTCTCTTTTTTTTGAATTTTTGTTAATTCAATTTGTAATTGGTTTTCCATTTTGTAAATCATCTTTAAATTGGAAATTTTTTTGTAAATTTTAATGTAAGAATAATAGAACTCGTTATTTATAATATTAATGGATATTATTCAATTAACGAAATTGTTAAATGAATTTAAAACGGGAAGGAAAAATAAAATCTTTAGGATATTATGGAATTAGTTGTAAATATTAGTAAATATAGAAATTGAAATTTATTTTCTTTAATTTTTACCTTTCAATTGTTTTTTTGTTTCTAAAATCTTGGAATACAATTCTTCTTCGGTTTCTGGCGGTATTGTTATCTTCTCTTTCTTCCGAAGTTGTATAGCTTCCACTGGACAAGTAATTACACAATTTCCACATCCCACACATCGCTTTTGGATTACTTTAGAAACATCATCAACAATTTTTATAGCGTTCAGTTGACAACGATCGATGCAAATCCCGCAACCTGTGCAAGCATCGGGATCTACTTCAGCATAGTAGTTAGTAGCATGAAATTTGGTAGGACGGGAAAGTAAATTCATCCCGACTAAAAACATACAACAATCTTGGCAGCAACAACAAATAAAGCTCGGATTTTTAGAATTTCCTGCATTTAGAACCAAACCGTCCCTCTTTACTTTTTCTAAGGTTTCAAGTGCTTCCTCTTTAGTTATCTGCCGTCCTAATCCTTGATCGATGTAATGCTGCGCAAATTCATTAAAGATTAAGCATGTTTCTCGCAAATTTGTTTGTTTACATGGATGATTAAAGAGTTCTGTGACTTTTCGGCACATACAGGTCGCGGTCGCCAGTGGACCCTCAATACTTTCAATAATATTTCTTACTTCCTCATAACTGGGAGCGTGATGTTCTGGTATTAGGCTCTTTTCCACGGGAATAGTACGAAATTGGGAGATCTTTGTGCCAAAAAATTCCATACTATACCCTTCTTTCATAAATTGGGAAAATTCTCGAAGCCACTTTTTATTAATATTATTCAGCTGTAATTCATAAATACCGATGGCAAACATTGCATTTGCATAATATTTTGTACCACTTTCCTCTTGAAACATAATAGTTCCTTTTTTGAACATAGCATCTAAGATTTGCTCTAACTCTTCAAGTGACATTCCCGATCCTTTTACCCGCTCATAAATTACATCTATTGATTCAAAATCTTTAGACCATGCGAATTTAAGTTTCGTTGCGATTTTAGCTTCTTCAGGAGTAAAGAAATTTTTTAATAAACGAAGTTCTACTCCTGATTTTGTTCGAGGAAATCCCACAGGCATCTCATTAAGATGTTGCTGTAGAGCTCTATATGCCGAATCATCATCAGAAATATTATTTAACTCGTCTAAGGTCATATCTTTATGCATTTAATTAATTAAGAGTTAAATTTGTAAATAATTAATATCTAAAAAAGTTAATTTTAAAACTAAAGCTAAAAGAAAACACAAATAATAGCTATATGATGATTAAAAAAAAAGAAATAGAAAATTTAAAATTATTTTTGCATTGCTTTCATTTTCATCTTTGCTTCGGAGATCTTTTGAAACATATCATCTTCATCTTCAGGTAATTCAGGTACTTTTTCGTTTTTAAATAAAGTTATAGCTTCTTCAGGACAAACTGCAACACAATTTCCGCAGCCTATGCATCGTTTAATATTTACCTTAGATATTTCCTTCCGAGTTTTTATTGCGTCTAATTGACATCGTTCTATACAAGTTCCGCACCCGACACATAACTCGGGGTCAATTTCAGCATGATATCTGGGATGTAAAAATTGTGCGACATTAGGAAATTCCTTTAATGTACTTAAAACTCCACAACAACACCCGCAGCAGCTACAAATAAATCCTGGTCTTTTCGCATTTTCCCCTTGCAGAACCAATCCTTCTTCCTCATTTTTTCTCAATACTTCAAGGGCTTCTTCTTTACTAATACCTCGACCCCACCCTTCATCTATATACATCTGCGCAAAGTCTCCAAATCCCATACAAGTTTCTTTTCGAGAGGTTACTTCACAGGGACCTTCGACTATTTCATGGGCTTGACGACAAAGGCAATCAGCTAAAACAATGGGACCTGATATATTTTCAATTACTTTTACCAATTCATCATAAGTTGGTAATTTATGTTCAGGTGTAACACTTGCTTCTACTGGTATAGTTCTAAATTGAGTTATATCATATCCAAATAACTCTAATCCTAAAGTTTCTTCAGCATATTGTCTCATATCTTCTAAAAATTCTTTTGAAAGTTTATGTAATTGATATTCATACATTCCCACTACTATATAGGCATTAGCATAATGTCTTTCTCCATCAACCTTTTTGCAATGAATTGAACCTTTGCTAATCATTTTATCCAGCACAATTTTTAATTCTTTAGTGGATCCAACTAAATCTTTTACCCTTTCATAAATATCATCTAAAGATTCAAATTTATCACTTAGTCTTGTTGCGATTTTTGCCTCTTCAGGTGTAAAGAGATGTTTTAATATGCGAATTTCTGCACCTGATTCTGTAGCTGGAAAACCCACTGGAAATTTATCAAGATGTTGCTGTAATTCTCGATATACATCTAAAGTTTCTTCTAACATTCTTAAATCACATTTTTGTATAAATTGAATTTCTATTATAATAATTTAAGATAATTCCTTTTTTAAAAGTTTCAGTAATATTTTTGTCTACTTATGATAATATTTCTAAAATTTCGCTGATTTTATGCAGTGAATTGGCTTATAATTAATTATAAACTACATTCTGATCAGTTTTTGGATTTATCTTGCTATGAAATATGAGATTCGATCAAAAAAATCTTGATTTTTTTGGATTTCGTAATTTTTTTTGAAGCACAATTTTGATTTTTTCATGACGGATTTCTTACTCATTTTTTGAATAAGTAATGAAAAAGTCAAGTAAATAAATTTTTTCGAGTATTTGATGACAATAAAAATTCTATCAAATTCATTATTTTTCATAATAGTAATTAATAGAATAATTAATTCTTTTTTTCGTCATTATGAAAACTGAAAATTTTAAGAATTTAACATAATTTCCCATATTAGTAATAAATGGTAAGTTTCTTTTCCCAAAACATTTATATACTCGAAAATTCTTTCTTAAATTAATACTAAAAAAATAAAAAATTACTAAAAAAAATCAAAAATAATGGATGTGATGAAAAAAAATGGAAATAATATTACAAAAAGTAAAAGAACAGGGAGTAAATGAAGAACAAAGACAAAAAGTATATACTTATGCTAGTAAAGCCAGTCAAGATATGATTGACGAAGTTTGCCCTGCTTTGTATAGAGTATGTTTAAATTCTGAGAAAGGCGCTTTAAAAAATGAATTAGGAAGAGTAATTTTTCATTTAGCGAAAAATGAGAGATTGAATACCAGAATTGGTTTAGAAAAACTACTCGATGCATGCTTAATAGTCAATCCTGCGGAAATGTTTAAAATTTTGGCAACTTCTGGTCAGGACGCTAAAAAATTAGGAGAGCAAATAAAATCTGTTTTTTAAGAAAAAGGTTTTTTTACATAATTTTTTAATTCTATATTTTATTGTATAAGAGGGTAATAAAGAAATGTCTAATTTAAAGGATGAGCAATCTAAATTAGATAAGGGTTGGGAATATTACGAGCGAATCAGAACTGCATTAGATGGTCTGTTTGAAATCTTAACTTTAAATTTCGACGAAGACGATATTTTTTATCAATGTGGATTAGATAACTTAGAACGAATAAAAGAAACAATAATGGATTTATTAAAAAATGATTATAACTCGGCTGAAATAAAACGAAAATTAAGAGATTTAGAGTTTGATATGAAAAAATGTCTATTTTTCGAATCTGATAAAAGAGAAGAGAAACAAAAAGCAAAAAAAGGAATTAAACATTAAGATTTTTTTAAGTCAAATCAAGATTATAATATTTTTGCTTATTCTGTAAAGTTTTATTTTTTGGATCGAAGATAATTTTCGGTAAGAAAGTTTTTTTACCTAATTTTATTATTTAACTTAACGTAGAGAATTCTTTAAATTATGTCGCATTCCAACAAAGCTTCAGAGTTAGACAAGGCATGGGATTACTACGAAAAAATAAAAAGTGCTTTGGATGGTCTATTTGAGATATTAACACTAAATTTTGATGAAAATGATATTTTTTATCAATGTGGAGTGGATAATTTGGAGCGTTTAAAGGAAACGATTATGGATTTATTAAAGCATGATTTTAATCCTGCTGAAATTAAACGAAAACTAAGAGATTTAGAATTTGATATGAAAAAGTGCTTATTTTTTGAAAGCGACAAAAAAAAAGAAGAAAATAAGAAAGCAAAATAACATTTTTGAAAATAAGAACTTCAATTCCTTTAATTTAAAATAAAAAAGTAAAAATTACTTCTTAATTTATTTAATACAACTTAAAAAGATTTATTTTATAATGACTTGAATTGTGTTTTCTCATAGCTTCAAATCTGAAATTAATGAAATTGAGAACGTTTATCAAATTAAAATAACCGTACCCTGGGCTGTTAAATATGTTTGCGTCTATATTTTCAAAATAGACGATTCATATGTCATGTTTGATGCGGGTTTAGATATGGGCAATTGGCCCAAACTGTTTTTTTCAGCTCTCGATAAAATAGGGATATCAATGAAAGAAATCGACTACTGTTTTATTTCACATGAACATACGGATCATACTGGTTTAATGCAACAATGTAAACGTATCAATCCAAATATTCAAATAATGATGTCAGAGGCCGCTCATGAGACCCTTAAATGGGAAACTGATCCAGAGAATTACAAGGATTTGGTGCAAAGTGCGAAAGAGATGGTTCAGCAAGTAATTAAATATGGAATGGACGAAAATAAAGGAAAAAGGTTAATAGATTGGTTTACGATGTGGCCAAAACTTAGGAAGTATATTGAGCCTGATAAACTTTTACATGATGGGGATGAAATTTCTTTTAAAACTAATAAATTAAAAGTAATCTGGACGCCTGGACATGCTTTAGGGCATATATGTGTTTTTAATAATAAGAAACGCTATTTATTTTCTGGAGATCATATTTTAAGCAGGATCACTCCCCATATAGGTAACTTTCTAGTAAATCCAGAACTTAGTGAAAAATACGATTTTGAAGATATTTTGAAGCATTACTTGCATTCTTTAGATAGGATCGATGAGTTAAATCCGAAAATAATCTTCCCAGCCCATCAGGAGATAATTTATGATCCCCATAAACGTATTCAAGAAATAAAGAGCCATCATGACAGAAGACTTAGTGAAATTTCAAGTGTGATTAAAGATAATCCATTGACGCCCTATAAAATCTCTTTACTCCATTTTGGGAATGACTTAGATGAGATGAATTCCTTTCTGGCACTTAGCGAAGTTATGGGTCATCTGATCTATTTAGAAAATAAGAACCAAGTAAAAAGAATTGAAAAAAATAATAAAATTCTATTTGTTAGTTAACAATTATTTTATCCCCAACTGAGTTTACTTATTAAAGACGAATTTTTTTAAAAAAGAGTCTAAATTAAATTTGGATTTAAAAATAAATTAAAATTGTGCCCTTTACAAGTTAAAAACTATTCTATGAAAATATAATTTAATTATTCGATTGATTCTACATTAATATTTTGCCATTTTGAGAAGCAGACTTTATAGGTTTCAAAACCACGCAAACTCGTTCGACACTTTTTACATCGCTTCTTCCTCGAAAAGATTCGATTAAAGCATCTAATTCATTGATTTCAGGAACATTAACCTTAATTAAAACGCCACATTGTCCCGCCAGAAAATAAACCTCATCACATTGAGGCAATACTTGAGTTTCCCTTAATAATTCTTTAATTTCTGATTCTGATTTCGGAATTAAGGTAATAAAGGCCATTATACATCTTTCATCTTCCCTGCAGATCTTGATCGTAAATTTCTCAATAACACCATCTTCTTGCAACTTTACCACGCGTTTTCTTACGGTGGATTCCGAGATGGGCAAATTTTCATTAGCTAATTGTTCTGATATTTCTTTATACGACCTTCTTGAATCTTCAATTAACATTTCAAGGATTCGTTTATCTTTCACGTCTAAATTTCTCATATTTTCTCTCCTTAGCCTATAGTTATAAAAATATAAAAAAAATTTGGT
>JBHLNT010000107.1:0-14038 GCA_048941265.1 Promethearchaeota archaeon | reverse complement strand
CTACCTTTTCCAATCTTTTCGGAAGCAATTTTGCAACCATCCGCTAATAAATCTCCGATCCCTTCTCGATTTATTATCTTTTTAGTTAAGTCAATAATTGCAGTAGAATTTCCCCAAGATAATTCAAGCCCGTCGGTGTCAACTTTATTTAGAATCCCATTTTCATAACATTCTATTGCAAAAGCAACTGATCCACCTGCAGAAATAGTATCTATTCCCGCCCTATTACATAAATCATTTATCATAAAGATAGACATGAGATCATCATTGAGCAGAAGATGCCCAAAGCTAGCACAGGTTTCATATTCTGGGCGATGGGTTTCTTCAAGTCCTAATTCAGGTAGTTTCATGATAGAGCCACACCGAACTGGACAAGAAAAACATCCATAAGGTTTCTCTCTATATTTATTTATTTCCATACCCGCTAGATTATTATATCTCTCAACAGGAAAATCTTCTACAGATGTGCCCCCCCAATTTTTAATCGGTGTATCTCCAGTTTGGGCGCAAAATGTATTTCCCATAGTCGTGCCAAACGTTTTAAAACCTGTTACTAGGCCTCCTCCTTTAGCAATAGAATCATTATACTCTTTTGTAAGATTAAGAACACTTTCTTTGTCAGCAAGGCTTATATCCTTTTTTCCCTTTAAGACAATGGCTTTTAATTTTTTAGATCCCATGACTGCACCCAAACCAGATCTTCCTGCAATTCTTCCCTTATCATTTACTATTCCAGATATGAGAGATAATTTTTCTCCAGATTGTCCTATACTTGCAACTTGAACCCTTCCATATTTTTCTGCCAATTTATTTTCAATTTGAACAACATCTAGCCCCCATAAATCCGAAGCATCTAAAATTTGCTTATCGTCATCAATAATAACAATAAGTTTAGGGCCCGTTGCTGCTCCCTTAACTAAGATCGCATCATAGCCACAATTTTTAACTTCTGGACCAAAATAACCCCCACAGTTGGCATCTCCCCACCCTCCAGTTAAAGGGGACTTTCCAGCGACCATGAAACGTCCTGATAAAGGAGCTACTGTACCAGTTAGCAATCCTGGAAAGAATCCTAATAACGCATCTGGACTAAGAGGATCAACTTTTGCCGGTAAATTCTCATAGATTAATCTGGTTGCTAAGCCATATCCTCCAAAAAATTGACGATAAATCTCATCGGATAATTGTTCTTCCTTAAAAGCCTCATCAGAAAGATTTACCCATAAAATTTTTCCCATATATCCGTTAGGCATATTATTTATACTCCTTTTTTTTATTTTTAAACAAATTAAATGGATAATTGTATCAAATTTTAGAAGGCAGTATATATAAATCTTTAGGATTTAACTCAATGGAAAATAAGAATGAATATTAAAAATTTAAATTTAAATCAAAAAAAGAATAGAAAATAATTATTAATTTAATACTTTTTGAATAAATATACTAATATATTCAATAGATTGATTACTTTCAGGAATATCATTATAATAATTTTGAAACACATGGGTCATATCTTCCCAGATTTTTAATTCTACATTAATTCCAGCGGCTTTGGCGCGATCTGCTAATCTTACCGAATCATCCCTTAATGATTCTATGTTTCCTACATGAATAAGCATCGGTGGAAGCTTTTCTAAATTAGCATAAAGCGGTGAGATCAGAGGATCTTTTGGGCTCTTATCTTTGTAATATAGCTTCGCCATCGCCCTTAATACTGGAATTGTGATACCAGGTTCATACTCTGCATTGCTTTCCAAAGATCCTCCCGTACATGCCAAATCCGTCCAAGGTGATAGAAGCACAGCTCCAGCGGGTAATGGGAGATTTAATTCACGTAATCTTATTAGAGTTGATACTACTAAGGCTCCACCTGCTGAATCACCGCTAAGTACTATATTTTGGGAGGAAATTCCTGTAGATAAGACCCAACGATATGCTGTTATGGAGTCTTCTAGTGCGGCTGGAAAAGGATGTTCAGGAGCTAATCGATATCCAATAATTAAGGCACGTATTTTCGATGCACGAGCCATAAGAAACGGTAACCATCTTCTAGTTTCAATTGTTCCCATAACATATCCTCCTCCGAATAGGTGAAAAAGTACTTTTTTTTTTTCAGCATTAGGAGTAATAATCCATTCAGCAGGTACTCCATCAGTATTGATTCGCTCAAATACTGTTGTTTTAGGAATTAAAACATTTCTTTTTTGGGCAGTGAATGCTGATAAATAGCGTTGATATTCCAAAGCTATGCTCCGATCACTTAGCAACGTTTTTTCAGTAATTTTGATCCCTTGACTCTTTTTTTTACTTAAAAATTCTTCTGTTGCTATTTCTGCATAAGAATTTCTAAGTTCCATTATCTTTTTCACATCTGAACGTAATTTTGGACTTATTAGTAATGTCATTTTGTTTAATCACTAATTTAGTTAACTTTTAAAATTGTATTAGGATATTTAATATTTTATTAGTAAAGGAGATTATAGTATTTTTCTTTTACAAGGTAAAAATAATATTTATATAATCTGAAACAAAACTTTTATAATATTCCCAATTTACAAGAATTAAAAAATTCCAAGTTATAGAAATTTATTAAAAGGTATTTTAAGAATGACAGAATTAACAGTCGATCAAAAAATAGAAAAATTTAAAGAATCCTTAGATTTGCTCGGAATGGTATTCGATACTCGCAGAAAATTGCGAAGAGAAATATATAATGAAAAAACTGGTTTTATCTTTAATGCAAAATACCAGTTTAAAACTCTTGACGATAAGGTTTATTGTTACCTGATATTTAATAATGGGAAAATGACCTTTAGCGAGGGCAAAATTGATGATCCGAACGTTACGATTTATTATAAAGACAAAGAAACATTAGCCAACCTCTATGATAAAAGTGCCGAGGAGTCTCTTGATTACCTTCTCACGAATGAAATGGGATATACCGGAAACATGTCTTACCTGACGAAATTTTCTTACCTCACTTCACTTGTTTTGGGTGCTAAAAAGATTAAATATAAAGGTCCCGAAAATCAAATGATTTATCCAATTAAAGATTTAGACGAGGATGAGCATGGCCGAAAGCTTAAAAACGAGAGTTTAAATCGTAAAATTGATAAAGTACAAGTTTTAGAAGATCCTTATCTCGCCAAATATTCTATAAGCGATTTTCCGCGTTTAAAATATTTAAAAAATAGACGTTTTGCTTTAAAGCCTGCAGTTTGTGTAGAAAGACCTGTATTATTAACTGAATTTCATCGAGAAAACGGATTTGAGGTTGATAAAGCAGGTAATCCTTTTGATCCAGAATTAAGGCAGGCTATGGCTGTAAACCATATAATGACAAACAAAAGACCAATAATTCACGAAAAACACTTAATAGCAGGTTCCACCACATCAAAAGAGGTTGGTATTCCAATTTATCCCGAACTTATAGGGACTGCGCTATGGCCGGAATTAAATACTATATGTAATCGAGAACTTAATCCGAATGACCTTTCACAAAATGATGCTGATATTTTAAGTCTTGAAGTTTTTCCATATTGGATGGATAGAAACGTAAGAGAATATTGTCGTAAAAAGTACAATAATCCAATATCGCAACAATTAGAAGAAAGCTGGTTATTTTACTTCATGATGAAGAATAATGCAATTTCTCATACTGTACCCGGCTTTCCAAAAATTCTTAACGAGGGGTTAGAAAATATAAAAGATAAAGCTGCTAAAATGGAGAAAGAGGCCGATTCAGAAAAGAAAAAGAATTTCTATAAAGCTATACAAATAGCAATTGAAGGTGCTCTGGCTTATTCTAAGCACTTAAGCGAAGAGGCTCTAAGAATTGCCGATACTTTCGACCCAAATGATCCAGAACAGGTAAAACGTATCGATGAATTAAAAGAAATCTCCAGAATGTGCGCTAAAGTCCCGGCTAAACCCGCAGAAACAATTCATGAAGCAGTTCAATCAATTTGGACCAGTTTTGTTTGTCTTCATTGTGAAAATGCAAATTCCGCTTTATCGATTGGAAGATTAGATCAAATGTTGCAGCCATTCTTTATGAGTGATATTTCTAAAGCTTCAAATGATCCAGAAAAAGAAGCAATTATAAGAAGAACGATTGAACTTGTAGGATCCTTATTCTTAAGAATTAATGATCATGACCCCTGTATTCCAAATGTAGGTTGGAAATTATTCGGGGGTAGCTCATCGGATGATACTGTAACTGTCGGAGGAGTAGATCGGGAGGGCAATAATGCCGTAAATGACATGACTTTTCTTATTTTAAAGACAAATGAAATGCTGGGTTTCCAAGATCCTAATATGAACGCCAGATATTATCCGGATATTAATTCGAAAGAATACTTAAGACGTTTATGCGAAGTAAATATTAATATGGGTGCCTCACCGTCTATTCATAATGATAAGACTATGATTGAAGCTTTAGTGCATGAGGGTTTTTCCATTGAAGATGCGAGGGATTGGGCTGCCACAGGTTGCGTTGAGCCTACAATAGTCGGAAGGCATTACGGGCACACAAATTGCATGCTGTTAAACCTGATCGCACCGCTTGAGATGACCTTATATAATGGAGTTAGTCCTCTATCAGGAAATAAAATAGGACCTGAAACCGGTGATGTTAGAACAGTATTCCCAACATTTGAAGATTTCTATAATGCTTATAAAATCCAGCTCAAATATTTAGTGGACAAATCAATTGAAATTAATAATTATTTAGGTAAGGCTCATGAATATATCCATCCTACTCCCTTATTGTCTTCTTTCTATGATGGCCCTTTAGAAAAGGGAAAGGATCTTATTCAAGGTGGAGCAATATATAATACGTCAGGTGTCGCTCTGGTTGCTCTTACAGATGTCGTTGATAACCTTCTTGTAGTGAAAGATCTAATTTATAAAAATAACGAGATTGATTTCACTAAATTATTAAACGCAATCGATGATGATTTTAGTAATGGTCATGAAAACTTATTAAAGAGAATAGAAAGGGTTCCAAAATTTGGCTCCGGTGAAAATGGAACTATAGAATTAGCGCAAGATTTAGTTGATTACTGCTATGAGCTATATAATGCTACACCTAATTACAGGGGTGGGAAGTATCTTGTGGGATATTGGTCTATTTCTTACCATTGTGGATGGGGGATGCTTACTGGAGCTCTACCATCTGGAAGAAAGAAAGGTAAATCATTAACTCCGGGATTAACACCTGCTGCAGGGACAACAGATATTTTACTACCGAGTATCCAAAGTGTTGCCGCATTAGATCATTTAAAAATGGCAAATAACGCTTCATTCAACGTGAAACTAGTTCCTCATCCTGGGGATTCACATCCTGAGACGTTGAACCATTTTACAAGCTATGTACAGAGTTTCTTCGATTTAGGAGGTATGCAATGGCAGTTTAATGTGGTATCTTCAGATATGATGAGAGAAGCCATGAAAAATCCTGAAGATTATCGATGGCTTTTAGTGAGAGTTTCGGGTTATAATGCGTATTTCACTAAATTGACTAAGGATATGCAATTAGAATTGATAGAACGCCACGAATATTCGAATTAATCCTTTATTTTTACTCTTTATTTTTATTATTATCTTTTTATTACCCTTGTTTTTTATTCAATGTATTATTATTAAGAAAAAAATATATAGGTGAACATTAAAAATTTATATAATTTCATTAATATTTTAATTTCTATGTAAATTTTTTTCAGATTAAGGCGATTCAATATTACAACAGTTTTAGTTTTTGATCCGATTAACCGGTTTGCAATGGTTAGTTCAATATACGTATTACTCTTTGCAGGTATTCACTTCTGTAATCTTGCATATAAAAGAGGGACATCTACTGAAAAATTACTAATGTTAGGATTTGCCAGTTTCTTCTTTGGTCTTGCCTTTCAAAGAATTATTTTCTATTTTAGTGATTTCCTAGTAATTGGTTCCTACTCCGGACATGAATATTACGGGGATTATGAGAATACATACCCCCCATTCGAGTTAATGGTAAAATTAGGATATATTAGTTTATTTATTGGAATAACCGCTGCTTTTTTCTTTTTTGAGCGTATTTTAAAAAAAACTAAGTACATCATAACCGCAATAAATCTAATCTCCTTATTTATAATTGTAATATTACCATTGGATAGTGCGAGACCTTTTTTCTACATAATTTTAGGAATTCTATTGGTTATGGGATTAGGAGGAGTGTTATGGTTCACAAAAAATCTACAAAAAGAAACCCAAGCAATCCTAATTCCTATAATAACGGGGTTGATTTTAATGGTTTCCGGAGTTTCCTTGGAGGCCGCTGAGATAAAAAATTTAAAGATTATCCACCCGGCATTGCCCTCACTATTTATAATAGTCGGAGTGCTTATGTGCTTAATACCCACAATTTTTAATCCAGAAAAACTCTTAAAATCAAAAAAAGTGTGGGAAATCTTCATAACATTCAACATTACAATGTTATTCATATATGTTCTATTCCTCATAGTCTATTATATGTTCATTACTGTATTATTTTTTGCCATACTTGGAATTTTTATAACTTCATTGAATTGTTTTTACTCAATTACGCGTATTGTGAATATATCAAAACTTCCGAAAGTTTTAAAGGAAATTCTACAACAGAAAGATGATGATCGCGATTATCTAAGTGCATTTGTAAAACCTTCTCATATAACAGAGGAGGAAGTTACATTTCATAAAGAACAAAAAATTTGCCTGGTATGTAAAGCGAAAGTGTCAAGACTTAATTACATGTGTCCGAAATGCGATGCTATTTATTGTTTTAAATGTGCTGAAGCGTTGAGCAATTTAGAAAATTTATGTTGGGTATGCAATACTCAAATTGATGAATCCAAACCGATTAAAGAAGAGGTTATTAAAGAAGAAGATATCACAGTTGAAGATACTTCTGGAAAAGTTCATAAATAATCTAAAGAGATTCCTATTTTAAGTAATTTAACGCAGTTATGGCGAACATTTTAGTAGTATTGATCAAATCTTCAATATAAACGAACTCATCTTCTGCATGAATATTATTATCCTCTCTTGTAGATCCTATTAATATTGTAGGAATATTTCTCTCTTGAAACCAGTGAGCATCTGTAGAAGGTAAAAATAATTTGAATTCCCTTTCCTCATTAAAAACAACTTTAGTTGATTTTATTACTGCTCTCGCAAAATCTGATTTAGTATCAATCAATTGAGGTTCAAATGCTATAGGAATTTGAACATTTATATCTAAGTTTGGATCTTGTTCTTTAAGCGCTTCCACATATTCTAATATTCTATTCTTAATACTGCCAATATCTTGTTCTGGAATCGTATTTATACTCACATGAAGAAAACAGCGATCGGGTACTGTAGTAATTTTATCTCCTCCATGAATCTCCGCTAAATTTACACTACTAACAGAAACATTCCATCCCTCTGGTAATGGATATTTTGTTTCTTTTTTAAGAAATTCTTCTTTTAATTTTACCAAAAAGTCCATTATTCTAAGCATTTTTTCAATGCTGTTTATACCTGATTGTTCACTACGATAAGGAAGAGGTAAATCCGGAAATCCTAATCCATGAGCCTTTTTACCATGAATTGTAAAAGTTATGTACATGCTACCCCCACAATATCCAAATGGATAATCACATGGAGCATCACCTAGCAGACAAGCATCACCATTTACTAAACCACTTTTTAGTAAATAATCGGCACCTCTTAATCCTCCTGTCTCTTCATCAACCACAGCAGTTAAAATTAACTTTCCATTTAAATTAACACCTGCTTCCAATAACGCTTTAGTTGCAAAGATTTCTGCGGTGACGCTAGATTTATCATCGGAGGCCCCACGTCCGTATACTTTTCCATCAATAATATTCCCTCCAAATGGTTCTTGTTTCCAACCTTTGAAAGCTTCAACGGTATCTAAATGTCCGTTCAATATTAATGTACGACTCCTATTATTCCCTATTTCACCCACTAGATTATTACGTTTAACTTGAGTTTTTAATCCTAATTCCTTGAATTTTTTTTCTGTAAAATTTATAATTTCCTTATATTTCCTTGGAGGATTTTCAGATGGAATTCTTATAATTTCTTGATGAAATTTTATTATCTCATCTCTCATATTTTCAATTTTTTCAAGAACTATTTTTTCTATATCATCCATAATAATTTTCCTTGGTTTTTTATAATATTATTTCCATGAAAGGATTTTTAAAATTTTAAATAATCTAATGCAGTGATATAGATTAGAAATTATAAAAAATGTGAAATCATGGAACGAGCTTGGATTACCCCTTGGGGGTATCAATGAAAGTAGATAAAGATCAAAGATGGTGCACTAGGGATTGGAATTTTGCTGATTCAGTTCGAAGTCAAATGAACTTGCCAGAAAAAGTTATAATAAAAGATGACACCTTAAGAGAGGGAGAAGAAACCCCCGGTAGTTATTTCACTATAGATCAAAAAGTTGAAATTGCCAAGGCTTTAGAAGAAATGGGGATTCCTGAAGTTGAAGTAGGTTATGGAGCCGGGATTCAAGAACATGCTGAAACATTTAAAGCACTTAAGCGGGAAGGGATTAAAATGAGGCTTTCCTCTCATGGAAGATTATACGCTAAAGATATAAAGAAAGAGGTTGATGATAACATTTCAGTAGAAGTAGATCATATCAATTTTTTATTGGTTCCCGATCCGGTTTTAGGGACCAAAAAAGCGGTATTGACAAGAATTACAGAGGGTATTGAATATGCTAAATCACAAGGAGTAACTGTAGCTTTTGGTTCAGGTCGTGTTTTGCCCAAATTTTGGGAAAAATTTCTAAATTTAGCAGTTGATGCCGGGGTTGATAGAATTGTATGCTATGATGGAAATGGATGTGCTCTTCCAACAGCCTTTAGAGATTATGTTGCATTTACTAAAAATATTGTTGGGAATATTCCTATTGAAGTACATACCCATAATGATTTAGGACTCGCATGTGCGACTACTCTAGCTGGAGTTGAAGGTGGAGCGGAAGTAGTGGATGTAATATTTAATGGTCTTGGTGATAGAGCCGGAAATGCGGCAACTGAAGAGGTAATAATGGCACTTGAAATCTTATATGGCATTAGTACAGATATTAAGTTAGAAAAAATTATGGTAGTTTCTCAGCTAGTCGAGAAATATAGTAATACACCATTACAAGGTCATAAGGCGATTGTGGGAAAAAATTGCTTCATTCATGAGTCTGATTTGCATGTCGAACAGATATTAATCGGGAATTGGATGACATGGGAATTATTTCAACCTCATTTAGTTGGCCAAACAAGAAAATTGATATTCGGAGCAACGACCCTTCAAGATAGAGCCATAATGGCAAAACTAATGAAAATGGGTTTAACTCCATCTCAAAAACATATCGATAGCCTACGCGAAAAAGTTCAAGAAAGAATTAAAAATCACGAATATATTACTGAAGAAGAACTTGAAATACTTGCACGAGAAGTGGTCAAATGAAAAAAATAAAATTTAATATATTTGAAATCAATTTGAATTAGATTTTTTTTTTAATTAACTTATAAATTTCTTCTATAGTTTTATGTAAATCAAACATATCAAATCTAACACCACGTTCAGGCTGTAACAAGGTTGGAACATGACTAATTTCTGTAAAAACTGGGATAATTATCTTTCCCATAAATTGTGCGGCTTCATATTCTTTCTTTACAGCACTAGAATGCAATGAGTTAGGAGAACAGAATAATAATAAGAGATCGCATTTATTGAGATTTTCTTCCATATATTCAACAATGCTTTTTCCAGCATCTTCTTGCCAATAAAGTACATCATTAATTTCATTATAGTTAGTTAACTTATTTGCTATATCAGAAATTTTAAATAATTCTGCATCCTTAGTAGCATAGCTCATAAAAATTAAGAGATTTTCCTTTTTAGAAATACCTTTTTGCACTGAAAATCCTACTGATTTAGGAGTCGGTTGTTGACTTGGATATTTTCCAGTAAATTTAGCTTGCTTTTCTTGTAATCTCCTAAATTCTCTTTTTTCAACTCCTCCTGGTTTAATAATGTATATTGTTAGACTAGCTATTCCTATTCCAAAAAAAAACACAACGATAAAAAGAAACAAAAATAAACCAAGTCCGGGGGCGTGCGAAAAAATATACCCTAAGCTAAATGAAATTTCTTGAGTTCCAAACCATAGGAATATAGATAAAACTATAATTCCTACAATTAACAAAGAAATGCTTATATAGAAAAATTTCTTATAAATACTTTTATCCGAATGTAATTCTTCCATTTTCCATCACTTTATTAAAATATTATGAAAATTTAATTGGATTATCTTATATTTTCATTTTTTTCGTTAATAAATATTATGTTTGATCGCTTAGATTTCGTAAAAGAGCATTCAGATCTAATTAAGAAAAAGATCCAAGAAAAGATAGAAAATCGTGTTTAAATGTAGATATCGTTCACATCATCTAAGTTTTTTTTTCTATTAACATATTCTAAACGGTAACTTTGTTCCACTGGGAATTGAATCTATATATTTTTTTCTATATTCCGCGTTTAACATTGGACATTCTCTATTCACCCAATCTTCACTGAACATTCCGTGCCCCCACATTCTTTCCAAAATTGTTTTCAGAGGTTCTTCTCTGATATTTCCGAAAGTAAGCGGTATAAAACAGCATGGCATAACATCTCCATACGGTGAGATATAAAAATACGCATGACCTGACATACCAGCGCATTGACTTGAAGTTTGATTTTGAAAATAGAAGTCTCTAACAACGTAAGGGAATTTGGCAATTTTTCTAACTTTTTTCTTTTCTTCGGGTGTCAACATTACATCAAGTTTATATAACCATCTCCCGGTCGGTGTAGGTAATAAATATCTTACCCCTGTTGCATTAAGATCTCGAGCCAACTGAATTACTCGTTCAAAGTTTCCATTTGCAAGATTCTCCTTTGTTATATAAGTGGAAAGTTGACAATTTAATCCCACTTCAAGTGCATTTTTTATACCCTGCGTTGCTATATCAAATAGTCCTTTCATTCCGCGTAATTCATCATGTATTTCCGGATGGGGACTATCAATGCTTACATATAAAATCTCTAAGCCGTTATCCTTCAATTGTCTTGCATAATCCTTTGTAATTTTTATTCCGTTTGTATCACAGAATACATATACAGATCTCTCTGAAGCATATTTTATTAGTTCCATTAAGTCTTCTCTCAAGGTTGGTTCTCCACCAAAAAAGTTGATCGCGAAAGCTTTAGCTGATTGATCTAATACATCCTTAATCTCTTCTGTTGTAAGTTCTCTAGGTGGCTCATTTTCATAATTACCTACACAACAGTGGGGACATTTAAGTTGACAATTATAGGTTATACCAAACATAAGGTAAAATACGTCCGCTCCTCCTCTGGCACCTCCCCTCTCATGGGTATACCATTTAATCATTTTTTCTTGGTCAAAGCTTAAGGGTACACCATGCCATTGCCTTTTTGCCTCCTCAATTGCGTCTTGATCTAATTCTTCTTCTAATGCCATTTTTTACAACTCATTCCTTTAATTTAATTAATTTTAATCTTTTATTTTTACATCAATAGTGGATTTATATATTTATATATTACTTTGCCTTAAATCTTAATAAATATTATTTTTACTCGTTTTATAATGATTGTAAAGTTTAAATACTAGTTTTAAATTAATAATTCTATTTTGCTTTTCTTTTAGCTAATCGTTCTTCTTTCTCTTTAGTAACACATCGGATACCTTTCGACAGGCTTCCTATACAAGTATTGCAATAAATACATTTAACTCCAGCGTCACTTTCTCCTTTTAACCATCTATTAGGAAGGTTTGGTTCTCTAATGAAAGGTCTAGCCAATGCAATGAAATCAGCACTTCCCTCCTCTAAAATATTCTCTGCTAGTACAAGGGAATTTATTCCTCCAATTGCTATTATTGGAATATCTACTACTTTCTTGATTTCCTTAGCATATGGTACATTATAAGCAGGTTCATTCACAGTTCCAATACTAATTCGAGACTCTGGTAACATTGCAATTTTCCAGCCTAGCTCTTCTTCGCTTCGAGTTACAGCGGCCCACATACCACCACTAATTTCAAGAGCAACAAATCCTAATTTTGAGAGTCTATCAGCAATTTTTTTACCTTCATTTAGATCCATCCCACCTTCCATAAAATCATCAGAGTTATATTTAATCATAATCGGAAAATTGGTTCCCACCAACTCTATTGCTCTCTTATAAATTTCTTCAACAATTCTAACCCTATTTTCTGTATTTCCACCATATTCATCTGTTCTAATATTTGTGTATGGAGAGAGAAATGCACTTAAAAGCCATCCATGTCCTCCATGTAGCTGTACTGCATCAAATCCTGCTTCTTTAGTTCTTCTTATTCCTTGTGCAAAAGCTTCTATTGTCTCTTTAATTTCATCAAGAGTCATTTCACGAGGTGATTTTTTAAGAAATGGATTGTAAACTGCTGAAGGTGCTACACGATCTTTCTCCACGAAATTTTGAGTTCCGGCATGATGCAGTTGCAGGCTAATTTTACACTCATTACCATATTTATGCGCAATATTGGCAATTTTTTTCAAACCAGAAATAAAATCATCTTTAAATATTCCCATTTGCATTTCACTTATTCTCGCATTTTTTTGTACAGCAACAGCTCCAGTAATAATTAATCCGACACCTCCCTCAGCCAGGGCTTTATAAAAATTTATAAGTTTATCATTAACATAGCTATCGGAAGCTAGAGATTCGAAAGTAGCAGATCTCACAAAGCGATTCTTGATTTCTAAATTCCCAATTTTTTTTGGAGTAGAAAACATCATAATTTTCTTTGTTTTCATATTAATAGTGGATTTATACACTATTTGCTATTCACGCTAATAAATATTATTAATAAAATCCTCAGTAATGTCTGATTTTATAAATTTATTTCAATAGAATTTAAAAAGAAAAACAGTAAAACCAAGAATTTAACCAATCTGAGAAACAACAAACTAAGTATATAGATATAATAAGGAAAATTAGAAATTTTTTTGTTTTATTAGTGAGGGACCATTTCTATTTAGATTTAAAAATTTTAATAATTTTATCAGCAACCTCTATCCCTGCGAATTTTGTAATGTGTTTGAAAGATTCTAATGTATCTTTTTTTATTTTATAGTGCTTGTAAGGTTTTAAGTCGCTGATTTTGCAAAATTTTTGAAATCCATTGAAATCATAAATATAAATTCTTTTTTTTCTAAGATAACTGCATATAGTAATATCTTTTTTCAAACTTCGATATGCGTTATTGATCCCTCCAAGAAAAATATTATCTCCCTCTTTCTTGGCAATTTGATAAAACCAATAATCTTTATATTCTTTTTTTCTTTTCTCTGGAACTCTATAAACCATTGCGACCGAGATATCTTCCTCCATCTCTTTAAAAGGGACATTTCGCGTTAATTTATCAACTTCGTTAGCAGCGTTTATTGATCGAATAATACCAAATTTTTTACCATCTCTATGAATTAATTTTGTAAGATGGTTGTAGTCGTTAATAGCTTTAACATATTCTTTTTTACTAGGGTAATTATTGTAAATATAGGTCAATATATTGTTCCATGAAGAATTTATCATGTCTTTTCGATATTTATTAGATATTTCGGCGTCAATATAGATTTCATTAGCGCTGTCGAAAATAAAACTTTTCCTTAAAAATTTATAGAGCCCAATAAAATTATATGAATTATCTAAATGAGCGAAATCCTTGTCCAATAAACAGATGTTAATACCAATATTATTATCTATTAAGCGTTTTATCTTGCTATAGCATTTTTCTCTCATTGTATGCTTACCTAAAGCGATAACAAATTGTATTCCTTTTTTCTCAAGGTAACTTAAGGTTGCTAAGTCTTTAGGAAGCCTATAAGGATCTGACCAAAAAAAATACTTTAACTTGGATTTAGGTCGTATTTCTATGTAATTA
>JBHLNT010000325.1:0-3420 GCA_048941265.1 Promethearchaeota archaeon | reverse complement strand
TTTTACCAGATATGGTTGATGCGGGTTTGGATTGTATTCAAGCCTTAGAGCCAGCAGCAGGCGTAGATTTAGCACAATTGAAAGAAACCTTAGGAGATCGGGTGGCTTTTATGGGGGGTATGGATTCTTCCAATATACTTAATTTTGGTACTCCTGAAGATGTTAAAGAAGATGTGAAAAAATGTATTAAAGCAGCAGCTCCTGGAGGCGGTTATTTTGCTGGTCCAAGTCATAATATTTTAAATGCTCCTTGGGAAAACATGTTAGCATTGAAAGCAGCATTAGAAAAATATCGAAAATACCCATTAAATTTCTAAAATTAAGGAAAAATATTCAAAAAAAAAGATTTTAATATTATTTTCTTGACCTATATCCATGAAAGGTTTCTGCTCTTCTCAATAATGACTTTTCATTTTGCTTTCCTTTTCCAACACGAGCAGTATAAACCACAAATTCATCCTTTCCATCTACGGACACATATTCATCCATTAACTCCTGAATGTATGCCCCCACGGCACAGGTCCCTATCCCGATTGCCTCTGAGGCAAGGTACAAATTTTGACAGATATGACCTGTTTCTTGAGCAATTACCTTATGAGAAAATGCACCGTATCTCCATTCAGTTCGATAAGGAATTACTGTCCATATGAAGACAATCGGAGCAGGCGCTACTAGTGTTTTATTAATTGAAAAAGGTTTTTCCAGATCCTCTCGCAATAAATAGAGTTTATGCTCTATGCTTAAATATCTGTATAATCCCGGTTGAAATCCCTCTACTTGCCAAAGGCACAAATAAGTTTCAAAAGGATGTCTTGCACCCCCTGATGGAACAGTACGCCAAGTAGCATTACCTCCACCTATGATATATTGTACACCTTGAGTTGCCCATAATAAAAAAGACAATTCCTCCAATGTTATCAGGTCTTTAGTGAATTTTCTACGGCTTCTTCTTTTGTTAAGCACATCTATAAATGCCATTCTACCGATTTTGAAATCTTCTGGATTAACGAGATCAATTAATTTTACATTCTCGGGATATGGCTTTTGTAGTGGGGGTGCTGGTAATTTTTTTAATTGATCAGTTGTCATCCCCCGTAATTCAGTGGCCTTTAGAAAATTTCGACCTTTTTTTGTTTCCTCTTCACTCAACTTTAAGCCCCTTTTTTTAAAGTATAATTTATGTTGAAGAATCTTTTATTTTGTTTTTTATATGCTTAAAATCACCCATTCCTATTAAATTGATTTTTAATATGCTATTTCTACTTATGTACAAAAATGTACATTATCGGAGTGATTTATTTGAACATTTGTTCAAATTTTATCAGGATAAATGAACTTTAGACTATAAGATCTTTTAATTACTTGAACTTTAATCCATAAAATCTGATTTTTAAAAAATGGTATAACTAATATATCTTGATTAGATATGTGAAGATTTATATATCCAGATTACCAGTATTAATGTGCAATAGTATAGTGTTCAGAAAAATAAAATAACGCTTAAAAAAACATGAAAATTGTTCAATATCCTAATCGCAATTTGCATCGATGTTCAAATTTATTAATAAAAAATGAAATATTCGGCAACGATCTTAATTTTTCATAAAAAAATGTATAAGTTCATAAATTTTCTTAATAAAAAGAGGTTATAAATTTTTGCATAAAGTGGCTATAATTGGAGTGGGGCATACCAAATTTGGGATATTAGAAAATCAAGAGTTTATGGACTTATTATGCGATGCCTCACTTGAAGCCATTAATAATTCTAACACAATTGATGAAAATTTTGATTCTGTTTATGTTGGATCAATGTGTCCTGAAACTTTTAATCATATGAGTGGCGTAGCGAATGCTCTTATAGACAGAATAGGATTAATCCCTGCTGCAGCGGATCATATTAAAAATGGACCTGCCAGTGGGGGCTCTGCGATAAAAGCGGGTTTTCAAGCAATTGCTTCAGGAATGAGTTCTATGGTTTTGGTTGTAGGGGGTGAGAAAATGACTCATATTACTACTCCTGGATTTGTAACTTCGGCTATAGCTACAATAACTCATCCTAATGCAGAAAGACCTCATGGAGTATCGCTTCCCTCATTTGCGGGCTTACTCACCAGAGCTTATCTTGAAAAATATGATGGTAAATTAGATTGGCTTTCAGATATTGCAATTAAAAATCATAAAAACGGAGCTTTAAATCCTTATGCCCATTTTCAAAGAACAATCGAAAGTTTTATGGAAAGCGCTATTAAAAAAGGAAAGGGATCTTGGAAAGATGTTTATGAATTTTTAAATGATGATAAAACTAATCCAATTATAGCCGATCCTCTTAGGTTATTTCATGTTTGCCCGATTTCAGATGGAGCTGCTGCAATGGTTTTATGTAATGCTGAATTGGCCAAAAAATATTGCGAGAATCCAGTATTGATAACAGGAATGGGTCAAGCAACAGATACGCATATAGTTTATGAAAGGGATGATATTACCGTATTGAATGCATTAAGAGTCAGTTCAAATCAAGCTTATAAAATGGCTAAAAAAACTCCAAAAGACATTGATGTAGCTGAACTTCATGATGCTTTTGAAATTTTGGAAGCAGTGGAGAGTGAAGATATAGGATTTTTTAAGAAAGGAGAAGGTGCTCAAGCGGCTCGTGATGGATTAACTGAAATAGGAGGAAAAATTCCGATTAATCCATCAGGTGGATTAAAAGCCAGAGGACATCCATTAGGTGCAACTGGAGTTGCTCAGGTGGTTGAATTATTCTGGCAAATAAGGGGTGAAGCAGGAAAAAGACAAGTTACAGATGCAAAAACCGGTATTACCTGTAATTTTGGGGGATTCGGAAATAATATATTATCAATTATTGTTGAGGGAATGTGAATTCATATGAGCGGTGGAGAAAAATTAATTGCTAAAAAATGCTTGACTTGTGGTTTCATACAACAAGAAGATCACCTTCGCTGTTTAAAATGCAAAAATGACACATTTGATCTGATTGAAGCCCAGGGAAATTGTACGCTTATCACATACACAATTTTGAATGCTCCACCACTGGAATTCAGAGATAAAAAATCCTATACTTTAGGTGTTATACAATTCAAAAATGGTATAAAGGCGCTTGGTCAGATAGAATTTAATGGAGATTTGAAAACAGGATTGAAATTAACACCTATTTATAAAAAAATATGTAATAATCTTGATGGTAAAGAAATTTATGGTTTTATTTTTAAATTAGTTAATTAAATAAAAAGAGAGAGAATAATAATGGTTACCCATAATAAAAATATTGAGGATATAATATCTAAGGAAGAGGAATGGAAGAAAAAGCCTCCATCCAAATCTTTTGAGAAAGAAGAATTGAAAGATAAAATTAAAACGCACTCAGGTATAGAGTTAAAGTCTTTTTTTGGTCCAGAAGAT
>JBHLNT010000106.1:0-14117 GCA_048941265.1 Promethearchaeota archaeon | reverse complement strand
CATTGCCTCATAGAAAACTTCTCCTGATATAAAAAAAGTCGTCAAAAACGAATATACATAAGCAGTTGTAGTTCCTAGTATGATTAAAACATCCATATTTGCAGATTTATTTTTTAAGGATTTATAAGCACCCTCGAAGAAAAAGGAACCTGCTATAATATAATTCCCGGTTGCTAATATTGTCAAAAATAAATTACGAGTAAATGAAGGAGGAACAAGCCAATTTACAGGAGCGATAATTGCAGCAAAGATTAAAGATATTATAAGAATTCTTAAGCGATATTTCATTTCTTTCTTATGTTGTTCAATTTCCTTATCAACTACACCAGCTGCTTTTTCTATTTTATACCCTAGATTTTTCACTGAAGTATAAACTTTATTTTCATCTATTTGAAGCTCATTGAATTCAATAAATAATTTTGCTGCCTTATAATTACCTCGTACATTGTAGATTCCCGATATTTCTTTAATCTTTTTAGTAAGAGTATCAAATTCTTCTTCAGAAAGTGAGTCAACTATTTTTAAATCAATTTTAGCAAGTGAAGCTTTATATCCTAGATCCTTTATTGCTTTATCAAACTCATAATAATTGGTCCGTTTTGGGTTATATTCAACCGTTGCCTCTTCGTTAGCAAAATTTACAAGTGAACTTCTAACTCCTTCCATGTTTTTCAGTTTAGTTTCAATTTTTAATGCACATGAAGCACATGTCATCCCACCAAGTTTAATTTTAACTTTCTCATCAGAAATATCATCCATATCAGATCACTTCTTTTTCTTCATATTATTAATTTTTGTTTTAATTTTTCTATATTTTGTTTATAAATTGTAAACATTTGTAGTAATTCATAATTAAAAACTAAAAAAAAGAGTAAATATTCTATTTATTTTATAATTCAGCGTTATTAGGTCCAAATTTTGTTCCCACATCTTGGACAATATTTAGGTGTTTTACCATCTATTTTTTCTCCGCAATTAGGACAAAAAATGGAACGATCATGTTGCGTTTTATCAATTTTAACGCCCAATGAGAGATCTTGATTAGGTTGGTTCCGCAAATCATTATTATTCGCAAAATTCTTTGATCCTCTGTTAAGCATGTATAAAAGTATGACCACAAACATAAGAAATATAATCCATCCTGCTAATATAAATATCCAATCTACTTGTCCTCTAGACATCCAATCCATCATATGATTTTCTTCTCCATGCATCTCATCCAATAACATAAAATCAACTCAGCTCCTAATTTTTAATAGGTTTTTTTTAGTTTTTATTTGATTTTTTAAAATTTATTATCTTATGATATATACTAATCAGTATATATTTAAATATGACTATTATGAAATATATACGAAATTTTTAATAAACAAAAGTTTCATATTTTAAACAGTGAGAGTTGAAAATGACTGAAACTCAAGATATAAAAATTCAAAGTATAACAAGATTCTATATCTTATTATTACTAAAATCTAAAAATAGATTAACGGGATATAAAATTATTAATCGTCTAAAAGAGGATCTAGGCACAACAGCAAGTCCAACAAGCATTTATGATTTTTTAAAAACCCTCAAAGAAAGTGGATACATTGAAGATATTCAAAAAAAAAACACAGGTCGTGTGAAAGGAATTAGATTAACTTCTACGGGTGATGAATTTATTGACAGGATATTTTCAAGATTTAATAATTTAATTGAAGCGGCGGTAGAATCAAAATTAAAAATCTGTGCTAGTTGTGGAGTAAAATTATATGATAATTATCACACTGAAGTAATTGAGGGGAAGGAGATGAATTTTTGCTGTAAACATTGTGCAAAAGCTTTTAAAAACTCTTTTGAAAAACATTAAGAGGCTTTTTATATGCTTACAGTGTGGATACTTTTTATTTAAGATGACGTTATTCAATTAATATTGAATAAAAGAATTTAAATAAGTTATTTTTGACGATATTTCTTTATAGCTTCATGTAAAGCATCGGCAGCTAAATTACTACAATGTAGTTTAATTGGTGGAAGACCGTCTAAAGCGTCAGCAACATCATTTCTAGTAATGTTCATTGCCTCATCTAATGTTTTTCCTTTTGCCAACTCGGTTACCATGCTTGATGTAGCAATAGCAGCTGCACATCCAAATGTTTGGAAAGAAATATCATCAATTTTATCATCTTTAACTTTTATATAAATATACATCAAATCTCCACATACAGGATTTCCATACTCTCCTACGGCATCTGCATCTTCCATTTCTCCCATATTTCGTGGATTCTTAAAATGTTCCAATACTTTGTCAGTATAAATTCTTGAACACCTTAAAATTATTCTTTCTATAATATATAAAATGAGATAAAACGATTTAAAATTTAATGCTTATAGGTCATAAAATTTCTTAATCATAGTTTTTTGGAATAATTTACTAAAAACCAAGAATTGATAAAGAATTAATGCTAAGGATTTTTATAAATAAAATAATCTTAATAAATTTTAAAGGAGAAATATTACCTATGTCATTAGAACCTTTAGATATTGTTAACGGCACTTTTGGGCTCTTATTTGTCGTAATTTCTATTATTTTAGGGATTATTATTGTATTAAAATATTTTAAAACTAAGGATAAAAATTTCCTATTAGTAGGATTCACGTGGATATTTTTAATTAGCGGATGGTATGGAACTAGCGCATCTTTCCTAGTGGCCTTGTTCACGGGAGGAGATGGTCTTTCTCTTGAAATGATTTTGCTTTTGAACTTTATTCCATTACCCATAGCTCTCATTTTATGGGCTATTGCGTTTTCTAATTTCTTGCTAAAAGATAAACAATTTATTTTTCTTCTGGGAAATGTAATTTATGTCATTATTTTTTACACAGTCTTTTTCTATTTTATATTTACAAATCCAAACCTTATAGCGGAGAAGATTAGTCCAGTTGATACAGCTGCCAGAAGTTATGTTTTAGCAGTACTTTTAGTGATATTTATCGTAATTTTCTTCGTTACAGGTGTTAAATTTGCATTAGAGACTATGAAAATAAACGATTCCGAAACAAAATTAAAGGGAAAGCTGCTTTTGATTGCTTTTCCATTGTTTTGTATCGGTGGTTTCTTAGATGCGTCAATTCCTACTACTGCTTTAACTTTAATAATTTTCAGGCTTATTTTGATCTTAAGTGCGATATTATTTTACGGAGCATTCGTTTTACCAAATTGGATAAAGAGAATGTTCTTAAAATAAAGATAATTTAAAATTAGGACAGCATTGAGGTCAATTTAATTTTATACTTTTTTTTTAATTTTTTTTTATAAAATCTCTCATATCCTCAATATCAGGAAAAGTTTTTAGAAAAATTCCTAATCGATACTTCAATTCTTTAATCCCTAATTCTGTGAGAGCATAACATTTGTTTTCATCCATTTCAAGCAATCCATCTTTTTTAAGTTTTTTTAACACAGGATATATTGTACCAGGACTTAGTTTTCTACCTTTTCTTTTTTCGAGTTCTGTGGTTATTTCCACTCCAGTCATCTTTCTATTTTTAATTACCCATAGTATTAGAAAAGAGAGGAGTCCTTTCATTTTGTGGTAAGTCATGTATCTTCCTTTAGATATATTATATTAACTTTTTATGAATAATATCGGTTAACCAATATCTTTAAATAAGAGTTCTAATTATTAAAAAATATCGCAATTCCGATATAAGAATTTTTTGTTTTCTTATGTCAGATTGTAAAATTAGATCAAAAAGAAGCGATCCAAGATTAGTCAGGATGAACAAATATGGATAAAACGCAATTATGAAACCTGCAGTGGATGCAGAAGATGCGAAATTGCGTGTTCTATCTCTCATGAGGGTAAAATTTGGCCCGAAGCATCAAGAATCCGAATCTTCATGCTTGTTCCGGGAGTCGAGATTCCTCATCTTTGTTTTCAATGTGAAGATTATCCTTGTGTTGAAGCCTGCCCCGAGGAGGCTCTAACAATAAATGATAAAACTGGTGCGGTAATTGTAGACGAATCAAAATGTATATCATGCGGGATGTGTATAGATGCTTGCCCTGGAGATATACCACACCTCCATCCGGGGAAAGATTGCATCGTAATATGTGATTTGTGTAACGGGACACCTTTATGCGCGAAGGCTTGTCAAAAGGGCAGATGGAATGCATTAACCGTTATTCAAAAATCAAAGAGTGTTAATCGCGGCAGTATGGCGAAAAAACCTAAAGAACTCACTATTAATGTTGCTAAACAAATTCTAGGAGAAGAGATTACAAAGGAGGTGTTAAGCCCATGAACGGTTATACTGGTAAATTCTTGGAGATAGATCTATCTAATAAACAAATAAAAGAAATAAAATTTCCTGATAAAATTTTAAGGGATTATATTGGGGGGAGGGGTTTAGCCACAAAGATATTATGGGATAGACTTGGTAAGACATGGGAAACCGTGGATCCATTAGGAATAGAAAACCTATTACTCGTACTTACTGGACCATTGACGGGATTTTTTCCCGGAGCAAGAATTTGTATTTCTGGGAAATCACCCCAAAGTAATGGGATAGTGGGCTCAACCATTTCAGGTGAAGTTGGAATTGACTTAAAATGTGCTGGATATGATGGTCTAATTTTTATTAACAAATCAGAAAAGCCATGTTATTTATTTCTATCCGATGATAATGTTGAGATTAAAGATGCCTCATCAATTTGGGGAAAAACAGCTAGAAAAACCGTACGTTATCTTGTAAAGAAATCAAACGATGAACTTAGAGAAGCTCGACCTAAATATGGACAAATAAAAGAGCCCTCAATTCTTTATATAGGACCGGCTGGAGAAAATAGGACAAGAGTTGCAGTTGTGTGCTCTAAATATTCACATGCTGCAGGATATGGAGGATATGGTGGAGTAATGGGCTCTAAGAACCTTAAGGCGATAGTTGTTAAAGGTTTTGGTCCACTGCCAGAGATCGCCGATAGCGAAAAAACTCTGTATTTAATTGAAAAAATTTCAAAAAGGAATTTTCAAAATAGATTTTTTAGACGCTGGGGAACAGGACAAGGGTGTTATATGTTTGGAAATACGACTAGTTCTGAACCTATTAGAAATTGGCAGGAAGAATGGCATGATAATAAAAGCTATACTGGTGAAGAATTTGATAAATACTGGGTAAAAAAAAATTGGGGTGATTATGGTTGCCCATTAACATGTCTTAAGCTTTCAGTTCTGAAAACCGGAAAGTTTAAAGGAGCAATTTGCGATAATCCCGATTACGAGCTTCAAGCATATTTAGGTACTAATCTAGGAATTTTCACTCCTGAAGAAAATATTTATCTATCATATATTATTGAAGAACTTGGAATGTGCGCGATTCAAGGTGGAGCAATTTTAGGATTAACAGCAGAATTATTTGAAAAAAGAATTCTTACAGAGAGTGATTTAAATGGAATATCACCAAAATGGGGAGATACAGATGCTTTTGTATCTTTAGCAGAGAAGATAGCCTCTAGAAGAGATATTGGAGATATTTTAGCAGAGGGTATTTATCGAGCAGCATTAAAGATCGGAGAAGTGAAAAAAACTGATCTCCTTAAGTATGTCGTTCACGAAAAAGGTATAGCCATTGGAGCTCATGGAATTAGGAGCGGACAAGATATGATCTCTAATCACATAGGCTATGCTTGCTCGGTCCAGGCTGGAGATCACGGTTCACCCGCCATTCTCCCGATTGATGGCGGACATGGTGAATTATCAACGATAATGGCCGATTCTGCGGTATTTTGTGCTTTTAACGCAATGTTATTACAATTCAAGTCAATATTTAACTTTTATAAAGCAGTAACAGGATGGGAGCTATCAGAAGAGGAATGGTTCAACCAAAAAGCACAAAGAATTCTTCACCTCCAAAGAGCTATGTTACTTTTAGGTGGACCGGACGTTCGATGGAAACCTAAAGAAGATGATGATAATCCCCCAAAGTTCTGGGAACCATTGACCTCGGGACCATATAAAGGAAAAACATTAAATCGTACAAAGTTTGAAGAGAAAAGGTTTGCATACTATAATAGCATTGGTTGGAATGAAAATGGAGTACCGATGCTAGAAACACTAAGAAAACTTAATTTAATGGATGTAGAAATAAAACTTAAGGAATTTGGTTTAATAACATAATCTTATAATGCTATATTTAATGTATTATTAGAGATTATGAATAAGTTTAATTCAATATCATGAGATTTCTCTTATGTGGCACTGATACTTTATCAACAAAATCAAAAGAGAGATCTACTTCCCTTGCGACATCAATCAGGGCTTTTGGTGATTGATGAAAAAAGCACACTTCCTTTGGTTCAAGACTTTTAATCATTTCTCGTAATTGTGTCCGATCCCCATGAAGTTTTATTTTTATTTGAGGTGCGAAGGTATTTATTAATAATGCTCGAAAAGGCATTTTCCATGTATCAGAAAAGATAATCTCTTTCATTTCTGCTTTTTCATCTGACTCAGGAGGATTAATCAAGCTTGATGCGGGGTCTTCATGAATCGCACCTGAAAGAAATACTAAATTATGCGGGTTTCTTCCTATCACATTAATAATATTTCTAATAATCCCGTATGAGAGATCCGGTGGATGTGATATAATGATATTATTTTTCTTTCGTAAGAAATCTAAATCACTAATGTCAAACCATCGAAATTTAATGGAATTAAATGGATTTGCTTTATCTCTGATTAAGCGAGAAATAGGACCATAAATATATTCATATCTATGATTAATAACTTGAATATTTTTTCGAACCATCTGATCCACATAAATATTAGGTCTCTTCTTGAAGCCCTTTCTGAGTTGTAATTTTCTGAAGTATCTCCAGAATATTAACATAAAGGTAATTGCTAAGCTTGATGGATCAGCACCAATAAGACAATTATCTCCATATTCCGCTTTTTGTTCTAAGAATAAGATTAAACTATGAAACTGATCTGATAGATTTCCGAAATCTTCTTGGGCGCTTGAAGCATCTATTAGTAAAAAATCAATTGGACGAGAAATTTGTTCTAAAAATCTTCTGGTACCAGCAAATGGCGTTATATCATAATAAGTATAATCTCCTGTAAATAAAAATCGAAAATCTTGCACTTTTGCTAACATCATTAAGGCCCCTGGCATGTGTCCGGCATGGTAGAACGATAAATAACACCCTTTTTCTTCAAATTCAATCTTATCTCCGTTTTCAACATATATTACATTTTTAACGATATTTACATATTCTTGATCTTGGATTTCTTCCCGATTTTCCTGCTTTAAATATTCTGAATCTCTTAACAAATATAAATCCAAAGTAATTCTTGAACATAAAATTGGGACCTCAGGATTTAGTTTAATAAAATCTTTTAAACCTGAAATATGATCAAAATGGCTGTGGGATATAAATATAGCATCGATTTTTGGGATATATGATAATTTCTTTTCCTCAGGAATATACAACTCCTGAGTTTCTTTACTTTTAATAATCTCATCTTCTTTCTCAATCTCAGACAAGATTTCTTCTGTAGATTCAACTTTTTCAGTATTTTCAGATTCTTGGGTATTTTGAGTGTCTGTAGATTTTCCTTCTTTACTTCCCCATTCTGTAATTATTTTTCTAGTGTCTCTACTATCCGCTATTAGCTGGTTAAAATTATTTTGATAATCTTCAATATATTCAAAATATTCTTCAGTAATCCCGCAGTCTAATAAAATATTTAATTTTCCCAAACCTAAAATTAATGAATTATGATTAGGTTTTAAAGCAACTGGATAAAGGCTTACTCTAATCTTCTCCCCATTTTCTATTCCGTCCTTAAGAGATTTCTCTTTAAAAAAAGTTTCATCAAATTTTCTGTCAATTTTATCTATAGCTATAGAAATTTCACTTTTACCCACTGGTACGCCTGTAATATAGAAATACCAACCGTAATGATCTACTAATTTATCCAGATTCTCATACATTTTATCTCCGATTAAAGATTTAACAACAATAACCTTATCTTCAGTATAGTAAATTATTTTAGCTATAGTTTTTTTTTCTTTTAATGGTATATCTTCATTTTTTAGAAAAAAATCATCTAATACTTTTTTAATTGGCATCTGTGGAATTCTTTTTGATTTAATATTTTTAAAATACTTAAAGTATTCTTTTGTCTTATACAAAGGTCGCATATTTTCTTTTTGCTTTAGAATAATAGTAGTATCATCGAAGTTGTATTCTTCTGTTTTAATTGTTTTCTCTTCTTTTTTTGCCTTTTTTTCAAAGTTCTTAGATTTTTTGGATTTTTTTTCTATGAAACGTTTTTCGGATTCAGAAACAAAAAAAAACCAACCATACTTTTTAATTAATTTATCTCGATTCCAAATAATTTCCCTTCCGGAGTTAGTTATCGCAATAATTATACGATCTTTTTGAGAAAACAATATCTTTTTTATGGAATTTTTTGTTTTGGGATTTATTATCTTATTTTCATTAGAAAAAAAGTGATTTAATACTTCTTTCATATCTTTTTGAGGAATTTTTTGATCTTCCATTAGTTTTAGTTTTTGATTATAGGACTTAATTTTAAAAGAAGATCCTAATTTCGCCAATTCTTCTATTAAAATCGATTTATCTGAAAATTTAAATTCCTCGTTAATCATTAATTAATACAAATTTGCGTAACAAAAAATTCTTACGATTTTTCCGAAAATCAATCCTTCAAACTTTAAAAAAAAATTAAGTTAATTACATAATTAAACTTGAGGATATTTTAATCAGACCTACCTTAAAATTATCCAAAAGATTATCAATTCCAATAATCTGTATTAATCCCGAAAATTATTCTAGCTCTTGGTCAAAAAAGATTAAAGAATGTGAAGGTATATTATTTCAATTCTGGGACCGTCCTGTGAGAACTGTGAGCAAGATATGTGATTATGTAAAATTCAAACAAAGAATTTCTGTAAAAATTTAATTTTTTTTGCTGCTCAAGACATTTTATTTAATTTACTCATAAAAATTGCTGCATCTTTAAGAGTTAACGCTAATCCTTGCATTAGGTTGACATATTTTTGCGTAAAATAAATTTTGCCCTCAAATTTTTGATTATTTTTAATTTCTTCAAGGTTAAGTATAACAGATTTTGAAACACTTATACCTAAAGAATCAATATAGACCGTATCACCATCTTGGAGCGAGGAGGTATAGTTAACTTTGGAAAAAATCCAATATTGACTTGGTGTTTGTTGTATTTTTATATCTTCTTTGATTAATTTTTGTTTAGGTTTCTCTAATTCATTAATTTTTGCGATTAAATTTTCCAAATAACTATCAGCTTCATTTAAATCAAGTTCAGAAGACATATATAATACAAGATTTAAACTAATTTCTTTAAGTTGAATTATTTTAGAATAGATTTTTTCGCTATTTTCTAGCAGAAGTATTGTTTGTTTTATTTGAATTGATTGCTTTTTTTGCAAATTCTCTAGTTGGCTTACCATAACTAGAAAAATTTCATCCGGCAATGAAGAATACATGACTTTTCCCTCTAAATCAAATATTGCTCCCCCTAAAATCTGTTTATCTACTAACGATTCACGTAGTATTTCAACTATATTTTTAATTAATTGTGATAAAATGTAAGTAATTATACCTTCCTTATCTTTCTGTTCACTTTCATAGAATTCAATTTTAGTAATTTCAAAATCAGCATTTTGATACGCCCTTACATTAAAATCTTTATCTATAAACGCTTGAAAACTGTGTTTACAAACGAAATCAGAGGGAATCGAAATGGTCGTTAGATGTTCGCTATGTTTAGTTAATTCCGTAGGAATTTTTAAAAATTTCTCCTTTTTACATCTAGGGCATGTTAATCTTATCTTTACGTAATTTTCCCTGAAAATCTCGTCTTCCCTAAGCATTAGAGTGTATCAAACGAACTATAGTTCAAGAATTTAATTGAATAATGGTAAAACTTATTTATATATCTTTACCGTTTACCATTATTAGATATATTCTAACTATTAAATATACTAAAAATCTTACTCATGATGATGATCATTCTCACGGGCATCATCAAACATATATTTTACTCCTTTTTTCAAAGGAGACATTTTCCTTAATCTTTCAATGACATGAGGCAATTTCTCTAAAAAATACTCAATATCATCTTCAGTCGTAAATCTCCCTATAGTAGCTCTCAAAGAACCATGTGCTTCTTCAGGTCTCAGCCCGATTGCCAACAAGACATGAGACGGTTCTAAAGATTTTGAAGAGCATGCTGAACCTGTAGACACCCCGATCCCTTCCATATCCAAATCTAGAACTATAGACTCTCCCTCTATATATTTGAAGCTTATATTTACATTATTAGGTAGACGTTGCGTAGGATGACCATTTAAAAAAACATCTTCTATATTTTCTAAAACCCTGTTAATGATTTTATCCCGTAATTTAACTTGGCGCTTTGCTTCTTCAACCATTTCTTCTTTAGCAATTTCCACGGCTTTGGCAAATCCCGCGATTAGGGGAACTGCCACAGTACTTGGACGCATGTCCTTTTCATGACCACCACCCCACATTATCGGTCTTATGAACTTTCCGATTCCCTTTTTGATCCCTTTATTCCTCATATATAAAAGTCCTATTCCTTTAGGACCGTATATTTTATGAGCGCTTGCCGATAATAAATCAATATTCAACTCTTCGACATCTATTGGAACTTTACCAAATGCTTGAACAGCATCAGTATGGAATATTATATTATGCTCTTGCGCAATCGCCCCGATCTCTTTTATCGGCTCAATCGTTCCGATCTCATTGTTTGCAAACATGATACTAATTAAAATAGTCTTATCGGTTATGGCATTTTGTAAATCCTCTAATTTTATTAGACCATATTTATCAACAGGAAGAAAGGTAACTTCTAAACCTCTATTATCCCATTCTCTACACGGATTTTCAATCGCATGATGCTCAATCGCCGATGTTATGATATGATTCCCCCGATCCATATTTTGGAGGGCTACTCCCGTAATGGCCATATTGTCTGCTTCCGTTCCTGATGATGTAAATATAATATCTTGTCTGTCGGCATTAATGAGATCTGCTATAGTTTGGCGTGATTGCTCTAATAATTTGCCCGCTTTTTGACCAAATGAATGAAGGCTTGAAGAATTTCCATACGTTTCTCTAAAATGTTTATTGATTTCTTCAATTACACGAGGATCCATTGGAGTTGTAGCCGCATAATCTAAATAAACATATTTTTTTTCACTCATTAAAAAAACCAAAGAAATATTTCTTGATGTATAATTAAGAAAATCATATTTTTTAAAATAACCCTTCAATTACTTAATTTAAGAATTATTGGAATTAATAATTTAAAAGAAATGTGAAAATCTATTATCCAATTTTCTAATTTATAAAGAGCTTAACAGTAAAAAAAGAGGATTAAAAATGGTTTTTAAATTAATGATTGGTATGACGGGTACTGGATATATGATTAAGGAAATAATTGACATAATGAAAGAATTACAGGATGAATTTGGGGAAAAGATAAGTATCACCGTTATGCTTTCAAAAGAAGGTGCTGCCGTAGTAAAGTGGTATAAGCAATGGACTTATTTAACAGAAACAGTGAAAAAGGTTCATATTGAAAAAACTCCTAACATTCCTTTCTTTGCCGGAGCACTTCAAATCGGCAAATACGATATGTTTATATGTTGTCCAGTTTCTGCGAATTCCTGTGCAAAAATAGTTTATGGAATAGCTGACACCTTAATAACCAATAGTGTGGCACAAGCAATAAAGGGTGGAGTAACAGTATATATCTTTCCTTCTGACCAAGATTTTGAACCAATTGTTACTTCCAGACCTAATGGAGATCCATTAGTTCTAAAAATTAGAGATATTGAAATAGAAAATATAGAAAAACTAAAGAAAATGGAAGGTATTTATGTGATTAAGAGTTTTTCAGATATAAAAAAATTAATTCTCGATAAAATAAAGGAGAAATCATAAAAACTATAGCCATAATTGTTATAGATTTTTACTTTATACTTGATTTTGATTTATTTTTTGCTTACTGATATAATAGCCGAAGCGAATTATTAGAAATAAGGCAACGATAAGAAGCACAATATCAACATATATTCCAAATATTATGATGTTTATTATTCCTATCCATAAAGAAACTATCGCAACAACTAACTCTAATTTGTTTGATCTTGGTTCATTGTTTATACAAAGAAAACCACAGATTGTTAGTAACGTAGGGCTATTTAGAATTCCTAAAGGGGAGAGAAATATTGCATTTACCCAAATAGGGCTCTCCACCCAAAATAAATACCAGAAACCAAAAGTAAAACTAATAATTGCAAAAATCCGTGAAATTTTGCCTGTCTTTTTCAAATCCCAGGTTAATTCCTTATTAAAATAAGCATTAATGGTTAATACAAATATAAGAGTAAAGAAAATGATTTCTGGAATGAGTATGAAAATTATACCAATAATTGCTGTCGTAATCGCGAAAAAAGCCATAATTCCCGCATACAACTCATCATTTACCCTTTTAAAAATTAATCCCTCTACAAGGATTGTAAGAAAAATTACATGCGTGAGAACAGTGTAAGGTCTGAAAAAATAAAGAGCCACTCTCATAGAAAACATTATTTCTTCAGATGATTTATAAATAAAAAATATTAAACAGCTAAAAGAAATTAAAAAAGCAATAACAGCCCATGCTATAATTTCATTCAAGAGTTTTTCTTTATTAATCAATTGATACACTTTTATTTCTTAATGAAAATTAATTCTCTCGATTATGTTAATATAATCATTAAAAGATATCGTATAAAAATAAGTTAACTGAGTTCTTCAACATTTTTAAATATTAAATTTAAAATCAAATGGAAGATAAAATAGAATAGATTGTTATGATTATTCTAGAAGAAAATCTTTCACAGGGATTTTTTATCTCTCTTTATTCTATTTTAATCGTTACATTTGTGGTTTTTGTACTTGGAATCATTATAACAAGATGGTGGGCAATAAAGGAAGAATGGAATGATAATTATAAACCATCAATTCGTTTAAATTTATTTTGGCTAGTTTGTAATCTAATTCTCTTTATAATTTTGATACAAGTAGTTTATGGTTTATTTATTGCAGCATTACTATCGTTTTTAATTAATATAATGATTGGTACTCTTAGTACTGCAAAATTTTATGAGAAAAAGCTTAAACAGTCATTGATCTTCGTACTCTTTATAGTTATAATTTTATTCATAATGTGGTTTATTGTTTATCTCATTACTACAGTAATAATAGCTGTTGTACTTATCGCATTAAAAATTAATTGAACTTAATTTGAATTTACTTGATTTTGTTTTAATAAAAATTTAGGTTTAAAATTGTCTTTAATCCTCAAATTTTACCGGTTTAAGGGCATTTTGAGGACAACTTAACTCACATTTTAGGCAACCTTGACATTTGGCAATTTCCTTAAATTTAAATCGAATTCCATCAACTTCATCGCCGTTTTTTTTAACCTTATCCACATAAAATAAATTTTTAGGGCAAAATTTACCGTTATCTTCGACACATTTCATACACATATTACATTTATTATGATCAATTTTAATGGATAACACTTGGTTAGGAATCTGTATAGATGTCACCTGAACTGCGTTTCTGGGACAAACCTGAACACAATTTAAACAAGCCTTACATTTTGAATAATCCACAAGCCGAATGCCATTCTCAAAATAAATTGCTTTAGCTTTACATGCCCTTAAACATCTCTCACAGCGCAGACATTGATTTTGATCAATTTGGATGGGAACAAACTTTTCTTTAATTTCAAACAACTCTTTTCAAGAAATTATGAATTAAATTCCAAATGTCTTATTGATTATAGTAAACTTATCTATGCTTTTTAACTTCATTTTTATAATATATTTAAGAAGTAGTGAAAAAAATATCCCAACTAATTTGTAATCTTTGACTGATTTGTCGATAAATATGAAACTAATGGTTTAAAATAATTATACACTATAAAACTCACATATTTTTTGAAAGATAATCTCAAAAATTAAAATTTTTAATAGAAAGTATT
>JBHLNT010000011.1:46651-55494 GCA_048941265.1 Promethearchaeota archaeon | reverse complement strand
GAAGAAGGACATGAAGTTCATATTATATATGTGACCGACAATAGAGTGCTAATCTCATGGGGATTAAAAGCCAATGAGTTAATTGTCGAAGAAATAAATGATTATAAAAATTTAAATGAGGATCAGATTGCTGATATTGCTGTTAAAGAAGCTAAAGATGCGGCAAGTGCTTTGGGGTTTTCTCCAGACAGCGTTCATCTCCTTAAAATACATGATCAAGATGCGATTAATAAAATTGATTTAGCTGTTTCATTATCCAAAGAAATCATTAAGGATGCTGATAAGATAGTTTTACCGGGGGATATTAGAAGCCATCCTGATCATAAAGCCACTCATATTATCGCAAAAACGGCCGGAAAGGAACTCAGTTTGGACTCCGAATATCTCGTATATTATTCTGTATCTCCCAAAGAAAAGCAAATTAAAGTGAATATTGCAAAATATCGTGAAAAATTATATGATATTATGAAGATATACAAAACACAGTTATGTATTAAGGGAACTAGGGCAGGCTGGGAAACACTAAGAAGAAAAAGAACCGAGAGGTTTGGAGTGTATAGATTGAAAGATATGGGGAAATATGATAACTTTTAATTAACCTCTTTTTCTATATTAGATTAATCTCTGTTCAAATATGGTAAGCTGTAGAACAAAATAAAACTAAAGTTCTCTAATTTATTCTCATGGAAAATTCAATTCCATATTGTAATATGATAAGACAGGGCTATCCTAAAGGAGCATGCGAAGTTACTTTAAAAGACAATATTATAAAACCGGCATGCTTGGCAACATTGAAATACAAAAATGGCCAGCATTATCGATTAATAAAATCCATGCATTTATCGCGACCTGAAGATTATTTTTCGATTTATCAGTCAGGGTGTAATCATAACTGTTTAAAATGTCATTCTTGGGAATTTAGTAAATATTTTAATGGGGAATGGTATTCTTCCAATGAAATTGCGTTAGCATGCAGAGAATACGAAAAATCAGTTACGGTATGGGAGCCCCGAGAAAGAGCGTTGATGTATTACGCTACGGATTTATGCAAACATTGTGGATCATGTGTAATTTTTAAAAGAAGAAGTCCATTATGCCCTCAAAAATTATCAACGGATCAAATTACCTTATCCCCTCAGGGACTTGGTCCTGCAAGGAATATAATTGCATTTACAGGAGGAGATATCGCATGCCAAGCTAATTTTTATGCTGAAGTTAGCCATAAAATAAAGAAGGTTTGTAATAAGATATGGGTGTTATTAGAAACTAATGGATATGGCTTAACTCCTAAGAATTTAGATCTATTTCAAAAAGCCGGTTTAGACTCCTATTGGTTAGATATTAAAGCTTATGATGAGGATATTTATAAGACATTATGTGGTACTTCAAATAAAACTGTCTTAAAAAGCCCCAAAGAAATTTTGTCTCGTAATTTTATCCTAGAAATTCTCACTGTCTATATCCCAGGTTTAGTTGAAATCGAACAGTTTGAAAAGATAGCTCAATTAATAGCAGAATTAGACGAGAATTTGCCCTTCCATATACTCGCGTTTTTCCCGCAGTATAAGTTAAAAGATTTTCGACCACCAACTTTAAACGAAATTTTAGATACTTATAAAATGGTAAAAAATCTTGGCTTAAAGAAAGTTAGAATTGGAAATATTGGGATATTTGCTAAAAAAGAAGAAGAATTGAAGACATTGATAAGAACTGTTGGATCAGAAGTAATTTAATATCAACAGAGATGAATTTTTGACTATTAGGGTAGAAAATTAATCTTTTTATAAGGAAAATTGAACATTTTAAGATACATTTTATTTAACAAAACATTTAAAATCTATATAATTTAAATAATAGAGCTTTTTGTACTATGAATGAAGATTATGATGTAATTGTTGTAGGAGTCGGATTTGGAGGACCAGTTGCTGCAAAAATATGTGCTGATGCGGGATTAAAGACTCTTATGATCGAACGATCGGAAAATGTAGGGGATAAAGTCATATCGGGATTGACCATACCTTTTTACGGCTTTCTTTTTGGCCCTTCATTCATAAGAGATGGAAATCCTCCCTTTGAAAGGCCTTCTGATGGAATAGTTAATTATATCATCAAGGACATAGATAACGGAATTATAGACATAGACGATTCTCTTAGAGTTCCGAAACCTTTGTCACCAATAGTTGCATTTGGGTATAATACCTACTGCAAACCTTTCTGTCAATGGGAAGCTAAGAAGGCTATAGAAGCAGGGGCTATTCTAAAAACCTCAACCACCGTAGTAGATTTTATTAAAGAACAGGATTTTATTAAAGGTGTTATAACAGATAAGGGAGAAAGAATACGATCTAAGATTGTTATTGACGCAGAGGGAAGCCAAGGATTATTGGCTATAAAAGCGGGTGTTAGAAAAAAATATCCTCCAGAAACAATTTCTTTGGCAGACACATATGATTATAAAATGAGAAAAGAAGACATAGATAAAATCTTTGGTTATAGTGTTAAAATGTGTTGGGGTTGGGATGAACAAAAAATTGCACCACCTCTGGGATATGGAAACGGTTTGATGGTTTGGCCTTATAAAAAAAGTCTACACTTCATGCAGGACCAGTGTTTGCGAACTGATCAAAAAATTGTACCGAATTTGAAAAAGCTTTTTGACGAATACCATGAAAATATAACATCTAAACTATCATGGTGGAAAAATTTAGTTGCACCCCGTATAAAATTAAGGGCAAGGATTTGGGAAGGTTTTGAAATTTATGTTGGACTTAATCGGAAGCTGCGAAATATGTCTAATTATACGGACGGGATGATTTTAATAGGGGATGTGGCAGGGCTTGAAGGTACTGAATTATGCGATGGGGTTCCTGCAGCATGGTTTTCGGCTGAAATTGCTGCTCAAATCGCCATCGAAGCAATTAAAATAAACGATACATCTAAGTCTTTTTTGCGAAGATATGACGATCTGATAAAAAATCACCCTATAATCCAATGGTCTATATCAGCCACAAATCGATTTAACTTACGTATAGCACAAAAAGAGCATGATGAAGAAAAGCTAAAAAAGTACATCCATGATGGATGGGGACTTGGTTCTCTAACTCATTTTACAACTCCATTTCTTAAATTAACTTTTTCATTTATAAAAAAAGACCCCACTACCCTCACAAAATGGATCAAAATGTACTTTAGATATTATCAGAATTGGTTGCATGAACGTTATGATTTTATTAAATATGGACATCCGGAAAAAATACAAAAAAAGCCAATATTTAAACAAACCCTATTTATTACTGGATTAAAATTTATCAATTTAGGTGTAAAAATATCTTACTGGTTCAAAAAGCTTTATGCAAATACAATAATTAATTTAGCTGAAAATGCAAACTGCATATTGAGAGAAAAACTTCCCAAAATGGAACCAAGGCTTTTGAAACTTATCAACTTTATTGAGCCTGTTTCAGAAAAATTAAGCAAAAAGATGATTGAGTTTGTTAACAGAGCCGATCCAGTTATTTTCAATGTACATGATAGCAAAAGAGGTGCTGCTAATGGTTAAGATGTCCGATAAATTTCCCGGTGTAGAATGGATAGAGGGTACAGGTGATTTCATAAAGATTAACGATGAAAAATGTACTGGTTGTGCAAATTGTATAAAAGTCTGTTTGGGTAGCTGCTTTGAGATCATAAACAAGAAAGCTAAAGTCAAAAGTCTTGACACATGCATGGAATGCGCCTCATGCTGGTATGTGTGCATGGAGGGAGCAATCGACTTTAATTGGCCTCAGGGTGGTACGGGCTATAAATGCGAGTGGGGCTAAAAAGCATGAAGATATAAAATAATTTTAATAATAGAAGAAGGTAATTCATGCGAAATTCAATAAGTAAAGCTTTTTGAATTTTTTTATAATAAAAAAAAGAATAATTAGAAAGAAAATAGGAAAATATAAAATTGTACTTATTCTACCACGGAAACCCATCCAAATTCGTCTTCAATTTCCATCCTTTGAATTCCAGTTAAGAGATCATACAATTTATTTGTTATTTCTCCTGGTTCGCCATTATTAAAAACCCTTTTCTTATCTTCTAAAACTACTGAACCAATTGGTGTGATGACTGCTGCTGTTCCAGTACAAAAAGCTTCAGTGCAACTTTTTTCAAATAATTCTTTATAGGATATGTCTCTCTCTTCCACTGTTATGTTTAACTTCTTTTCAGCTATTCCTAAAACTGATTTACGGGTAATACCTGGTAATATAGTTCCTGCTGCTTTAGGGCTAGCAAGCTTTCCATTAATAACCGCAAAAAAATTTGCAGTCCCAACTTCATCGATATATTCTCTTTCCACTGCATCTAAATATATAATCTGGGCAAAACCTTTAGCCTTCGTTTCTTTAGCAGGTTTCATTGTTGGTGCATAGTTACAACATGTTTTCGCAAAACCAGTTCCTCCAGGAGCCGCTCTAGTATATTTCTTAGAAATCTCAAGATTTATTGCTTTAAAACCCTCTGGGAAGTATGGTCCTACTGGTACGGTAAAAATTATGAACTTATATTCATTAGCTGGAGCAACTCCTAATATTGGTCCATTTCCAATCATAATTGGTCGAATATACAATGCTCCACCACTATCATAAGGAGGTATATATTCTTCATTAGCTTTTACAACTTTCTTAACAGCTTCAACAAATTTATCTACATCATAATTAGGCATCAGCATTCTCTCAGCACTATCGTTTAACCTTTTTCCATTTTCATCTGGTCTAAATAATGTAATTTGGCCTGCTTTTGCTCTTAAAGCTTTCATACCCTCAAATATACCTTGCCCATAGTTAAGTATACAAGCTCCTGGTGAAATCTCGAAAGGTCCAAAAGGAACCAATTTACCCTCTGTCCATTTACCATCCTTAAAATCTGTGACAAACATAGTCTTGGTTTCGATAAAATTAAAACCAAGAGTGTAAAAATCTATCTCTTTTGCATCCATATTAATCCTCTTTATTTATTCATCTATAGTATTAATTATTTTTCATTATTTTTTTATATTTTAGATCTCAATATATTATAAATTCATTAGTTCCGAATCATATCTCAATATTTTTTTTAATTTTTAAACAGTTTTTATCATGATTCATTTGAAAAATGCTAAAAATTAAATAAAAACATTTAAACTATTAATACAATCATATGTTCCTTTAGAAAAAAATATCTTAACTGAAAAGCTCGAAAATGGCTGATAATGCAATAAAATTGGAAGACATTAAAATCGTTATAGCAGGGTTAGATAATGCAGGCAAAACAAGTGCTTTAATAGCTTTAAGAAAAAAGTATAACTTTTATGAGAAAGTCAGAAATTTAAAGCCAACGATAAAAATTGATTATAACTCTTTTGACTTTTTAAACAATTGGACAATAAATTTATGGGATATGGGAGGTCAGGCAAAATATCGAAAGATATATGTAAATAATCCAATCTACTTTACAGAAACCAACTACTTATATTATCTTATCGATATACAGGATGAATTAAAATTTGAGGAATCAGTAAGGTATTTACATGAACTTTTAGATATTTATAGGGATATGGCTTATTCAAATGAAATTCTCATATGTTTTAATAAATATGATCCGAAATATAAAACCAACCAAGAATTCATTGACCGAATCGATATGATTCAAAATCTTGTTTTAAGTCAAAATAAAGATATGATATTTAAATTTTTTAAAACATCCATCTATGATATATCATCTCTGTCAAGAGCTATTTCTTATTCATTAAATAAGTTGCTAAATCTTGAATCTATTACTGATAAATTGAGAAAAATAGTTGAAGATTTTCATTGTAATCACGCAATTTTATATACTAGTACAGGTTTAATCATTTCAGACTACTACAATGAATCCATGGATTCAAGAGATTTCGAAGAAATAATTAGTAATAAAATTAATGAAGATTTAGAGTTTTTTCAAAGATTAACTGATAACCAAGTAGCCATAGATGAAAGACTGTCATTCATTAAGGAAAATATAGAATATGTAAAAAAATACGATATAGAATTACAAAATGGAAATTATATATTCTATTTAGGAATTTCCGTCCCATTTAAAAGCATCAATGAGATGAAAGTAGAATTAAAAAAGTTTCATGAACAGTTAAAATCAACCTTCCATTGAATTAAGCAAAAAGTTAAAATTAAATCCTAATTTTTATAAGGTAAATCATTGGTTTTAATTTACATATTTGATGCCAGAGTCGCTTAGCCCGGTTGAAATTTTTAAAAAAAAATTGCCGATAGCGTCAGCCTGCAGAGTTGATAATCGTGAGTTCAAAATTCTCAGAGACTTTCTCTGAGGGGGAAATTCTCACCTCTGGCTCTTTAAAAAATATGGTTTAATCATAAAAAAAAATCATAAGTAAAAAGGTTATTTTTGTTTTTCCCATTTTTTAAGATACATAACTTCAGAAAGAGTAGAACCTCGCTTAATTTCTTCTCTCATTCGATTTTCTCTCTCCATGACATCTATTCCTCTATTGGACATTTCCTGTGCCTTTCCTTTAGGAATTACCACAACACCAGAATCATCTCCAAATATCCAATCTCCAGGATTTACTCGTTGACCCGCACAGAAAATACTTACATTTGTTTCCCCTAAACCTCTTGGTTCTCCTGCCGTTGGTGTAAAATGCCGAGCAAAAACGGGGAATTTTATTTTTCTTATGTCATCAATGTCTCTTACTGCACCATCTATTATAACTCCTGCAATACCTTTTACTTTGCAGCTCCAAGAGGCTAATTCACCCCATACAGCGTCCTTTCCCTCACAAGCATCAATCACAATTACATCTCCTTTACTAGCTTCTTCAATCGCTTCCACAGGTTTACTCCAATCTCCATTATATGCTCTTACTGTATATGCAGGACCTGCAAATTTTAATGGGTAATTTTCAGTTCCAATCCAAACAGGCTTTAATCCTTTCATTTCACCTGCACGATGCATAGCATCAGAAACATTTGCGGTAGATACTTTCATTAAGGCTTCTCGAATATGTGCCTCATCATATTTTTTAAATAATTCAGTTTCTATAGGTTTTGCAAACCTTATCGCATCTTTTATTTTACGTGCTGAATCTTCAGGATTTTGTGACTTATAAAGGGCTCCTCCAACAATTATAACATCGACACCAATTTCTTTTGCCTTTGCAGCCGTTTCGCTATTTATTCCCCCAGCAATCGCTAACCAAGTTGTAGCTTTTAATTTTTCTTTTAATTTTTTTGCTACTTCAAGTGTTTTCTCTCCACCATATATTACTTGTTGATCTACCCCCACATGGGAACAGATCATATCAACCCCCAATCCTTCTAATTCTAATGCTCTCTCAACTAATTTTTCATGAGGTATATCAATAGTATCACATCCCAACATCACACCATATTTATTAGCGGCTTCAACAGCTTCCGTTACGGAAGCATTATCACTTCCCCCTAACATTAAAACTATATTCGCTCCTGATTTTGCAGCTATCTCAATTTCAACCGAACCTCCATCAACAGTTTTCATATCAGCAATTAAAACTCTATTAGGAAATTTTTTATGTAATGCTCTTAAAATATCCATTCCTTCAGATTTTATTAGCGGTGTTCCCGCTTCTATCCAATCTACACCCCCATTAATAGCTTCCTCAGCGATTTGTAGAGCTCTATGCGTGTTTATTAAATCTAGAGCGATTTGCAGATAAGGCTCATCTCTTTTTTTTATCAATAATTTCACTATTTATTTATTAATTACACTTTGCGAAGGTTAATTTATAAAGGAAAATAAAGCTTCTCTACATTAAAGAGTTGTTATTTTTTTTTAAATTCAATAGTTGCGATAAATTATATTCAAAGGATTCGTAAAAGGCAAATTTTTGATTAATTAGAATATCATTAAATATACTCCATAGAAAAATATCTGGGCTTATCTTTCTCTAATAAATATTTTACGGTAAAATTAAAAATAAATATTTATATTAATAGTTGTAACATATATGAAATTAATTTCACTAAATAAAATTTTTCTAGTGGACATTTAATGGCAGATGAATACGATTATCTATTTAAAAGTATTGTCGTTGGAGATGGCGGAGTTGGCAAAACTGCTTTAACTATCCGATTCAGCAAAGGATTTTTCACAGAAGATTATAAAATGACTATTGGTGTTGATTTTCACGTAAAGACGATATCAATAGACACTGAAGAAGAAGGACCGATAAAAGTAAAATTACAAATTTGGGATACTGGAGGACAGGAAAGATTTAGTTCCATTAGACCCATGTATTACAGAGGATCACTAGGTGGCTTATTAATCTTTGATTTGACATCTTATGAAAGTTTTGAGCATTTACCTCAATGGATTGAGGAAGTTAGAGCAAATATTAAAACAGAAATACCACTGCTACTTGTTGGTAATAAAAGTGATTTAATTAATGAACGAGCCTTATCAAATGAAGAAATAAGCAGTTTTACTCAAAGATTTAATCTATATTATATGGAAACTTCTGCCAAAACTGGAGAGGGAGTAGGAGATTGCTTTTATATTCTAGCTTGTTTGATGGTAGGATCGGGAATCCCGGATCAACTTATATCTCAAGGAATAGTATTTAATCCAGGCCAAATTATTATTGCACCATCAACTACATTCGCCGAACCAATTTCGGCAATTAAACCCGAAGTTGGTGTTATCAAATCAACCGCTCCAGAACCCGCTAAAATATTTGAACCCGAACCTGAGATTGATTTTGCTGCGCCTCCTGTTCCAGAACCCGCTAAAATATTTGAACCCGAACCTGAGATTGATTTTGC
>JBHLNT010000011.1:0-46551 GCA_048941265.1 Promethearchaeota archaeon | reverse complement strand
CTGGAGACACAATGGAATTTGAATTTAAAACTCCAGAACAAATATTATCAGAAGAAGTTCAAAAGGTAGAGCCAGAACCTCCCTTTAATACGAAATCTGAAATCTCAGTGTCATCAGAACCACCAGCATATAAGCCCAAAGCAATCCCTTTTACATCAAATATCCCAGTCCCGGCACCTGGTCCAGAAGAATTTAAAAAATCTGAACCCGTATCTGAACTGCTTGTTGATTATATGCCTGAAACGATAATTTCTAAGAAAGAAAGAAAAAAATTAGAAAAACAGAAAAAGAAAGAGGAAAAAGAAAGGAAACTTCAAAAGAAAAAAGAAAAAGCGGCAAAGCTTAAAGAGGAAATGCAAAAAGCTGGGAAGGAGGAAAAAGAGAAGGCAAAAAAAGAGAAAGAAAAAGCTAAATTGGAGAAGGAAAAGGAACTTCAAAAGAAACGGGAAAAAGCAGCAAAATTAAAAGAAGAAATGCAGAAAGTAGGCAAAAAAGAAGCAATACCAGAATTAGGAGGCGAAACTCAACCATTTATGGCATTCCACACTTCTCCTCAAGAAAAAAAAGAAACATTTGTACCATTTCAAGCAGCCCAACCAGAAAAAAAGGAACCTGAAGTCTCAACCTTATTTCAAACGTTAACCCAAAAATCTGAACCACCCGAGCCCGCTCAAAGCGCTTCATTTATCCCATTTGGAGATAAAACTACTACTGATAAGCAAGAGTCATCAACTCTTAGAATTATACCTAATGTGGCAGATTTCGAAAAGGACGTAAAACAAACTCCAAGTACTCCACATTTACCCGAATTTTTTGATACTACCCCTGAGCCAATTATTCCTAAAGTTACTGATTCTTCAAAAACTCAAAGCACACGAAAAGATATTATAATATGTCAGTATTGTGGGGCAATGCTTTCTTCGGATTACGCATTTTGCAATAAGTGTGGTGCTAAACTATAAATTTAATATCTTTACCTTACTTTCTTTATAAACTGATTTTAAAGTAAGCAAAAAGAGTGTAATTTAATAAAAATTTGATATTATTAAACATCCTTACCACATAGGGGACATTTACTCCACATTTTCTTTATTTTTGAATTACAGTGAGGACATAATTTTAAATTTGGATCAACTTGAGTTTGTGGTTTTCCGAATATAGTCGTATTATTGTTATTCTCAGCTGTTTTATCATTAAACGTCTTTAATTCTGGATGATAATCTTGAGCAGGTATTCGTGAATCAGTTAAATTATCTTTTATTGTTTTTTTTTCAGATTCTAGTGAATCTATTTCATTATCTTCAATTGAAGAGCCAACTTTATAATAGAAATATTTTCCATTATTATTTTCTGTGAATGTTTCACCGTTTTCCAAACTAACTTCAATATAGTACATTATGACTGATCCAAGAGGTACTTCAGCTATTTCAGCTATATAATAATCCATTTTCATGTCCATTTTTATTTGATACCAATTTTGCCCTTGATTTGCGCTAAATATCAGTTTTACAATATTAATAGCTTCAGTGAAATCCTCTTCAGTGATTTTTACTACGATTTTTATAGTTTTTTTAATATTTTCTCCGGCATCTTGTATTTCTTTTGCTTCATCCCATGCAGCTCCACAGTTAGGACAATTAGTAAACCAGTTTGGGTATTCAGAACTGCAGTTATCACACTGTTTTGTATAATATCTAGAAGTTTTTATTCCAAGCTTCGGTTTTTTTTCTTTTCCCATGTGAACTCATTATTATAAATAATTGTCCCATATAAATCTCTACTAAATATTAAATTAATTTTAGTCTTTAAATATTTATTTAACGACAGTCAAACGATAACTAATAAAATTATTTTTCCTTATTTATGTTAATATAATTGGGTGTACAAAATGAAGAAACTATATTCAGAGGAAGTGAAAGCTTTATTGACGGCAATAGATGACCTAATTGATATTAAAATAATAATTCGAAAAACAGTCCCAAATTACAATCTAAATGAAGTAGTATACAAAAGCTTTCTATCAAATTTAAAAGCTCTCTACCAAAAGCTCAACCCAATCTTCTCTGCGTATTTAAGTGATGAAGATATGAGGGTAATAGAGCCCTCTGAAGATTTAAAAAATAAAATATTAGATTTAGTAAAAAGTAATACAATAATCTTAATTTCAGCTAATTCATCAAAAAAAAAGTTAAAAAACATTGGAATTGATCCCCGTAATTTAATTGTATCAGGCGGACCTTTATTTATAGAAGATTATACAATAATTAATCCAAATTTATCAGAAAAAGCGTTAGAAAATATCAAAAAAAAATGTGAACGTCTTATAAATCAACTAGCAAATGAGGATTGGAGCAAACGCGATATAATCTTTATTTTTGAAAAAGAAAATCCTACGGATATTTTGATATTAAATAAATTAGATAAGATATCACATATAATTGGTAAAAAGTTTAAAATTTTTGAACTAAATTCTTGGAAAGATTTGGAATAATAAAAGAATTTGTTTTAAATTTTCAATCTCTTTACGATATCCTCCAAATCATTAGCAAAGTTCAATAAATGCTTTTTAGTTACGTGTGGCATTATAACTACTCTGATTAAATTTAACTTAATGAATTTACCGAGCATCCACTTTCTCTTTCGTAGTTCTTCGTCAATTTCAAGTATACTTTTCCCGCTTTCAGTAGTAATTCCTAAAATATTCATTTCAGGTGTAGTCGCCAGCTTAATTCCATTAATCTCAGCTATTAATTTCATTAAATAATTTGTATTATCCATACATTTCTTTACTATTTTAACAAATCCTTCTATGCCTAACAACTTAATGATTGCCCAGAACGCTATAACCTGCCCCCCAGGTCTAGTTCCGACTAAATGGAGATGTTTAAAATTTCCACCTGCCAAGTATGGAATATCAAAACCATTTTTTTTTAAAATAGAATGATCTCTTAAAAAAAAACCTCCAGTTGGTATTGGTCCAAGTCCCATTTTATGAGGATCTGCTGTTATAGAATTTACTTGTTTTACACGAAAGTCCCAAGGAGGCACCTTATAATTCAGTTCACTTAGAAATGGAAGAACAAAACCCCCAAAGGCAGCATCAACATGAAAAAATATACCTTTCCCTTCAATAATTTTGCCCATTTCTTTTATTGGATCAACAATTCCCAATGAGGTTGTTCCTGCAATCCCAACCACTCCGCAAGTATTATTATTTATAAGAGTTTCGAAATGATCCAGATCTACTTTATAATTATTGTCCAAATTTGCTTTACGAAGCTTTATACCCCCAAACATCATATCAGCTCCTTTATCAAAGGATGCATGAGCACTAAGGGGTACTATAAATTCAGCTTTCTTAAGATCAGGTCTAAGTTTTTTAGCTATTCGCATAGCCATAAGATTTGCCTCGGTTCCTCCAGAAGTTATCGATCCTACAATATTTTTACCACCAAAAAGCATTCCAATCTCAGTTACCAATTCCTTTTCTAAATTAGCCGTACCTTGGAATAGTCCGGGATCTCCTAAATTTTTAGAGAGATATTTAAAATATATTTCTTTTGCAAAATCAATTGGCTCAGAGCACATTGATCCTAGAATATATCCCGACTCATAAGAATAATCTTTAGATAATTTATTTCCTAAAATTCTTATTATTTCACTCTTTTTTAAACCTTCTCTTAACATTTCTATAATAAAAGTGAATTTTTACATTTATCTGTTTTCAATAGATTAAAAGTAAGAATTATCTATGGAATTAAAATATTATACCCTTATATTCTTAAATTCCGTAAAAATAAAGATTTAGTTCTCTCTCTACTTTCTAAATAAAACGAGTCGAATCTCTTTTTTGGTATTTATCAATAATGTAGTTTATTTTTTCATCTAAATCAATATTATAATAATTTGCTAGACAAATAATTGCAAAAATAATGTCACCAAGCTCTTCACCAATATCAATTTGCTTCTCTGTTGATTTTTTTGGTTTAAATCCCTCTAAATGATTTATCTCACGTGCTAATTCTCCAATCTCTTCTATAACTGCGCTAAGCATAGAAAGAGGAGGCCAATATTCCCCATGATTCCTTATAAACTCATCAATTTTTTTCTGAATTGTTTTTAATGTATTTATTTCACTCATGATAAAAAATATGTCCTAATAATATTTAAATTGAAAATAAAAAAAGCAATTAAAAAAATCTACTTAAGCAAGGCTTTTTAAGTGAAATTTTAACTAACTCAAATTATTTAATTAATTCAATAAGGTTGCGATAACCAACTATATCATCTCTAATATAAATATCAAATGGTAAATGTTGATCCTTATAAGGTTTAAGGATATTGAGCAAATTAAGATGTGACGGCATATGAAATTTGTTTTTAAATTTTTCACCAACTCCTTCAGAATATTGATATTGTTGCAAGACATAATTACTCGAAAAACTATGTTCCTTGAGAAATGCAATTATCTCATGAATATCTATTGGTTTCAATAGATTTTCAACATAAGTAGTTCTAATTTCAAAAGCAATTGTCTTAATTTTATTTAACATAAGAAATGTGTTAAGAATGAATGTTGGACTTATTTTCTGACGAACAACTCTTTTTAAATTATTTTGTTTCAACGGTGCTTTGATATCTAAGGCAATTCTATTAATAAAAGGAATCAATTGTTGAATGACTTCAGGTTTAGAGCCGTTTGTATCTATACTAATATATTTCCCTAACTTCTTAATTTCTTTACAAAAATCTATTAAATCCTCTTGAAGTGTTGGCTCTCCCCCTGTAATACTTAAACTATTAACCAACGAGTTCTTATTTACTAATTTAATTAGTTCTTTAATTTTAATTTTTTTCCCAATATTATTTTTTAATAAATACTTGTTATGGCAAAATTCACAATTGAAATTACACCCTTTAGTAAAAATGACCATGGCTGCTTTATTTGGAATATCTTTTGTAGAAATATCAATTATGCCGCCAATATTCATGATAATAAATTTTACATACTTCTTATAAAATTTAAATATTATTAAAAGAAATTATTTTCCCTTTTACGAGCTTTCCATTCAGCAATCTTTCCTGCATTATATCTATTAACTTCACTGTAATAGCCAGTAATTCGAGAATAGACTTTAGCGTCAAGTGATCCACATTTTGGACAAGTAAAACTACCACCTCGAAACATTTTTCGACAATGTGGACAATAAGTAAAATCTGTTGTATACGCAAAATATGCGGTATTTGTGTTAAGACAGATATTCTTTGTAAGCTCCCATAGACCATGAATGTCTGGTCTCTGTTCTCCAAGCCAAATATGCGTAATTACACCACCACTTACAATAGGATGATAATCTCCTTGCTTTTTTATTCTTTCTGATAAGGAAATATCAGCATCATATCTGAAATGACCTGAATTTGTATAATAGGCAGAATTACCTGACGACTGAGGAATTGCTTTCCTAGGAAAGTGCTTTAAATCCAATTTAGCAAAGCGACCAGAACTACTCTCTGCAGGTTGCTCCCATAGAGAATAGGAATATCCATCTCGTTCGGTCATGGTATTACACTTAGCAACCATCAATTCCAGTATTTTTTTGCCCAGATTGTAGGCATTATCGCTTTCATGGAGTTCTTCTCCAGTTAAACTTTTAACGGCTTCGTTTAATCCTGTAAATCCTATTGAGAGGTTTTGATCCTGTAATTTGAATATTGATTTTCCTTTAATTGTGCCGCTACAGAGTGGTAGATGTCCAGATTTTAATCTTCTGTCCATTAATTTCCATTTTTTTATTAAAATTTTAGCGCAGAGTTCCATTTTTTCCTCTAATATTTTAAGATAATCGTCTTCATTTCGAGATAAATAGGCATATCTTGGGAGATTCAAGCTTACGCTTTGAAGTGAACCAATTGTCACATAATTTTCCCATACGTTAGCACTTTTTCGTTTTTCAGGATCTAAAATACATTTATTAATGATTTCATTTCCGCTGAGAAATTTCCTACAACATTGACTATGTATTTCATCGGGCATCCAATCCGGACACATGTTTAGAAAATATGGGGTGCCCATATTAGCTACTTCTTCCATTAATTTTAAGTAAGAGGGTTCAAATTCTTTTAGCCATTCTTTTTTAATTTTTATTTCATGTTTTGGAAAGGCAAAAAGTTTTCCATTTTGATCCCCTTTAATATAGACATCGGTTAAAGCATCAAAAAGTCTTAAACATTCTTCTTTATAATCTCCATAAGACCCAATAATTTTTCCATGCGGTCCTATCGCAGGAATCTTAATTAAACCTTCAGGTACAGTTGGAGTACAAGATATTGAAGTAAAAGGTACTTGTCCTCCTCGTGCCGCGAAAATTTGGTTAGTTTCAAAGATTAAGCATTGCATGGATTGTTGAATTTCTCGATCTGAAATTCCTCGTGCATAGGGCGCTAAAAATGTAGTTATATAATCATACCCTTGTCCACCTGAAAATTCTCCTTGGATAATGCCTAACCACTTTGCCAAATGAGTTACAGCAACTCTTAAACTTCCTGCAGGAGCTGATTTACTGCAATGCGGCCAACTTTCCACTGGGGGTAAACCATGCTCGAGAATCATGCGAGGATCCCATTCTTGACAGAAAGGACGAAGATCAAAATATCTGAGCATATGAATATGGATATCACCATACATATGAGCCTTAGCTTCTTCTGAATCTAGAAGTCTTAAAAGCGCGTATTCTTCTGATATTCGATTAGCGGCCCAATGATGAATACTTTCGGGATTCATGTCTTGATTAGCATTTTCGTTAACTCCTTGGTCCAAAATAGCTTCATAATCCATTAAAGGCATCCCAATTCGAGTATATAATTTTCTCTGATCTTCATAGTGTTGTTCCGAAAGAACAGAACAAACAATTTCCCTGATATGAGGTCCTGAAAGAAATTGAATACCTGATGATATGATCCTTCTCACTACAATTTCAGTTAATCTATTGGCAGTTTTTTTATTCAATCCAGTTTCATTAATTATACTATTTTCAATTTTAAAAGGATCAAACTCAACTACATCCCCTTCCGTTCTAAAGACCCTCGGTAATAAATTTTTTAGGTATTTACTTTTATTTTTATATTCCCTTATTTGTTCTACAAAAACCATTATAATCCATCAATTATCTTTTATTTGTAATTTATCTATTTTAAAATAGATTTTAATCTTAAACTAATACATTAAAAATTTTTGTCGGCAATCCCAACTGAATTATCTCTTTCATGCAGAAAAAATATTAATTAATTACATTATACTTTTCTTCAATAAATATAAAAATTTATTTGTAATTTCAATTTTAATTTTTCCTATTAATGCGATAATGATCTCATAAAAGTTTTTCTATTTGAAATTCTTAACGTTTTAAGATTTTTGTATTTAGAGAGTTTATTAGTTTTCTAATTTCTCTTCTTAGAGAATTCTGTCGCTAGTCAGTGAAAAGCTTTTCATTTTTTATTGTAAAATTTTATAAGAATTAATCTTGTATATATTTAAATAAAAAAATTATTAAATCGAAACAAGAGGTTAAAAGAATTGATAAAAGGACCAGTAAATAAAGATAGTATCCGAAAATTTAAAGCTTTAGATGGAATTTATAGGAAAACGATGGCATATAACGATTCTGTTATGTTATGTTTTTTTGATCTTGAAAAGGATGCTGAAATTCCTCTCCATGATCACGAGGCTCATCAGATAGGATATGTAATATCGGGAAAATTACAATTTATAACCGAAACTAGAGGAAATTTTATAGCTCAAACAGGAGATAGCTATGTTTTTGATGCTTGGGAAAAACACGGTGCAAAAATATTAGAAACTGCTGAAGTTATAGAGGTTTTCAGTCCATCAAGGGATGATTATAAATAATTTTTACCATTGGTAAACAGCTACAGAAAAAATAGCAAACATACAAAGCAAAAATTCAGCAATAATCCAATCTATAAATATTTCGCTCTTCCTGTCTCTATTTCTACTTATTTTTGTTGATAAGGCAAAACAAAGTGCCGAAGATGTTCCTGTGAAAATAGCATAGGAAAACAGCACAGCAGTGATTTCTAGATCAATTCTTTCTAATAAAACATCAAAAATGCCATAATAAGCGAGAAATACACTTAAAGAGATTAAAAAAAACCAAGCACAAAACCGGATTGATTTCTCAAATGCAATGTCCTTTTTCGAAATAGTTGTTGTTGAGCGTTCTTCAGTTTTTTTTTTAATTTTAGACATGCCTATTCATTCCTTATAATTCCTTATTAATATATTTTAAATGTTTTCATTATTCTTAATGTTTTCTTATTATCCAAATTCTCATTTTAAGAATTTAAGGTCTATTTTTAAGAAGTAAAATAGCTTTCGCAATATCACCATTGCAATCTATTAATGTAGCTTCAGCTTCGTCGCGATCAACATTTGCTTGTGCTGCTACTAGCATTATATCATTTTCAGTAATTGTAGTTTTTATTTCAGCTTCATCTAATGGTTCTAACTCCTCTGTTTTCTCTGCTTCATTGACCGCAATTTCTTCTGGAGAAAATTCTTCAGCCGTTCCAATTACCTGGTAAATCTCTTGACCTGCTTGTCTCATTAAAACTACTTCAGGTTGAGTAATAACGAGAGTTTTCTCAGGTCCTTCGATAATAACTCTTGTAGCATCGACTTGATCCATGTCTATACCCTGTTGCTGCATTTTTCTACGCATTTGTCTAGATCCGAATTGTTGACCCTCTCTCTTTTTAACTGCTTGAGGACGTTTCGGTTTATTTTTTGCTTTTTTTTGCATTTCTTTAGGCAATTTCATAACTCTTTCACTATATTTATAAAATTAATTTTAATTTTTAACCTTTTGATTTATTAATTCCTTTTCTAACATTAATAGCCACGCCATTTTTAAAAGTTTTGACATAAGCAATCGGAATTTTTAACCTCCCTATTGCTAATAACTCATCATTCTGATCAACTATAATAACCTCATCCATAGGTCTTAGATTTTCATCAATATTAATAATATGTTTACAGAAAACATTTCGTCCTTGTTTAATAAATTCTGAAATTTCAGTTAATACAATTGCCCTTAATTTTGGAGGTGTGGTATTTTTTATAATTTTTTTAGCAGAAAAAAAACTTAACGTGAAAAACCCATTATTTGGTCGCAAAGTTAATAGTAATTTGTCTTTTATATATATGTATCTGATTTTATCTGTATTTTTTGACCTTTCAAGGCGAATATCCTCTTCATTCCTAAATAGAATGTCGGTTATATTCGGTCCAAACTGATAATCACATATAGCTTTAGCTTTCCGCAGTCCTAATAAATAATTAATACTCAATTTATAAATTTAGCTCGTAGATACTTTATAGATAAATAATCTAACTATTACTAGATAAGTTAATATTGAAATAAAAATTTAAGAAGAAAAATATCTTTACATGTAAAGTCTTGAATCTACAAATTTCTCCTTTGCTTTACGCATAACTTTATTTATAGCATCAATAAAATCATTTTCCTTAATCATTTCGGCATCTCTACGTATAGCATACATTCCCGCTTCAGTACATATTGCTTTAATATCTGCTCCTGTAGAACCTTCTGTAAGATTAACAAACTTTTTGATATTTAAGTCATTCTCCACATTTAAGTTCCTAGTATGAATCTTAAAAATTGCTTCTCTTGAAATTTCATCTGGGATGGGAAATTCAATCATTCGATCAAATCTTCCAGGTCTCAATAATGCAGGATCTAAGATATCGACCCTATTTGTAGCACCGATAATCTTTACATCTCCTCTTATATCAAAGCCATCCAGTTCGCTTAATAACTGCATTAAAGTTCTTTGGACCTCTCTATCTCCCGATGTCGCAATTTTAAGCCTTTGAGATCCTATAGCATCCAATTCATCTATGAATAAAATTGTTGGAGCTTTTTCTTTCGCTAAATTAAAAATTTCTCTCACTAAACGAGCTCCTTCACCAATAAATTTTTGAACTAATTCTGATCCAATTATTCTTATGAAAGTTGCTTCAGTCTCATGAGCAACTGCTTTAGCTAATAAAGTCTTTCCCGTACCTGGAGCACCATAAAGTAAAACTCCTTTGGGAGGTTCTATTCCTATTTTCTTAAATAATTCTGGTTTTTTAAGTGGCAATTCCACGGTTTCTCTAACTTCTTGCATTTGCTCCTCCAGCCCACCAACATCACCATATGAGATATCTGGAATTGAATCAATAACTTCCATTCCTTTAACGAAAGGATCCAATTTTGTAGGTAATATTTCCATAATAGCAAAAGTACGCTGATTTAATGCAACTCTCATTCCAGGATTTAATTTCTCATTCTTCACTTTTCTACTGGCATTTACTACAAAGCTAGGACCCGTTGAGCTTTTTACAATTGCTCTTCCTTTATTTTCATCTAAAATATCGATAATTGTTGCTGAAACTAAAGGTGGTTCTCGTAATCTGTCAATTTCATTCCTAAGACTATGAAGCTCTTGCTCTAATCTTAATCTTTCTGCATCTAACAGCTGTTTTTCAGTTTCTAAATTACGAAGCCTTTTTTCAAGATGTCTCGTGTATGTGATTAAATACTCCCCATCTTTCGTCTCTTCTTTCTTTTTCTTATCTTTCGTCGTCGTCAAAATGAGTAAACCCAAGTTTATATTTGAAAGAATTTAATTTAATAATAAACTTTTATTCATATAAATTTAAGTCTATCTTTTCATTATAATTAAATTTTTGATTTAAAAAAAATCTATATTTTATATTTTATAAAACTTCTATAAAAACATAAATTATAAGAATTTCCTTTATCTAATTTATACCATATAACACGATTTATTTTTAATATATATAATTTAAGATTTTCTATGTATAATAAAAAAAAGATTAGAATAGATAATGACTGTCCCATTTGTGGAGGCAAAATTTGGGGTAAAGGTCAAAAAGTCTTAATCGAAGGAGCAAAAATAACAGTTTGTCAAAGTTGCGCCCAATATGGAAAAAAGATAATACCTAAAACTGAAATATCCAGTATAAAAAGAATCTCCATTAATAAACAAAAAAATACAATAAGTAAATCATCTAATAAGTCAATTATTCCTCTTGAACCATCGATAGAAATTGTTTCTGATTATTCTAAGAGAATTCGAAATGCAAGAATGCAAAAAAACCTTACCCAAGAACAATTTGCTCAAAAATTAAATGAAAAGCCCTCCTTAATTAGAAGAATTGAATCGGGGAAGGTAGAACCAAATTTAAAATTAGCAAAAAAGATTGAAGAAGTCTATAATATTCAAATCCTAAAAGCCACCGATGAAATTAAAGTTAATACTGAAAAATACATGAAAAAATCCTCAACTACTTCAATGGGAGATATTGCGTTTATTAAAAAGAAAAAATGAAATTATTACTCCTCAAACTCTTTACTAATTGTTATATTTTGATTAAGAACAATCTTTGTCTTTAAAAAATCAATAATTTTTTGATTATCCTGAGCCTCTAAGGGACCTCCACATTCAGGGCATCTAAAATTTAATTCAAATGCCTCATCGAATCTAAATTTTGTACTTGATATTCCACAGGCCTTACATATGAAGAAATAGTTATTTTCCTCATATTGCAATCTATCTCTCAACTTCCTTTGAACCAGCTTCTTTTTTTCCAATAAAATACTTTCGATGAAATCAAATTCGTGCCACCAGTAGTAGATGAACCATTGCCGGAGCTTACATTATATATGTAAACTTTCCCGTGGATTTATCACGAATTCGTCTAAATTGAGCTAGTTTTTCACTATATAATTTATAGAGTGTTTTTCGAACAGTATTTAGTTTTAATATATCACTATCATCGGGCTCGAAATCTATTCCTTTCTTTTCAATGCGTTCTTTAATATTTTCAGTTATATCCTCATCAGTAATATCTTCATTTTCAGAATTTAAAAGTTCTATTCCGACTTCAATTGCTACATCGCCACCAATGAGGTATAAAAGAGATCTTAAAAAGGGATTTAAAGACATACCACTATACCTATTTATTTTAGTTTTTTATGATATTTATAAGTGTTTAATAAAAATTAAATTTAACTAAAATGTTATAGCATTTTTTACAAATTTTAATTTCACACGACAATATTATACTGTTTTTCTATTATTTCATCATCAATTCGTAGGGATCGAAACATTTTCCCTTTTCTAATCGCTAATATTCTTAATATCATAGAGTTTGTAACATCTTTAGGAATAATAATTTCTTCGATATTATAATTATTTAATAATGTTAAATTTTTGAATTGATTGGGAATTTCAGATTTAAAATCTGGTAATGCCGAATCTATTAGCAATTTGACATTCTTTTCGGTATTCTCAATTATTCCAGTACAGAATTGAATTCTGGAGTTAATATCATCTTCCTCAACTTTTTTCTTAGATGGTTGGGGAATCCTTTTTTTAGTAGAAACTTTACAAGCTGGGTTAATATTAAATGAAATTAAAAGATATGAATTTACTCGAAATTTTTCAATAGTTTTGAGTAAATTTTTTTTTGGAATTTTATCTGATATATCGGCTTTGTAATTTTTTGTCTTACCAGTTGATTTTTTTAAATTCCAATTTAAACCTAAAGCTTGAAGATCATCATTAACATTACTTCCTGTGATTAAAACACCATTAACATCGATTTCATCTTTATTTGTCGTTTGAAGTACAACTTCCTGAATTAAATCTTCATATTCATGTGATCCCCTAAGAGTAATTCTTGTTTTTGTAATAGATATCTTTAGAGCAGGACCTATAAAATCACCTTTTGAATATCTATAGAAATGACGGTGAATATATAAATGATTTTTTGCCGGATCCTTTAAAGAAGGATTTTCAACTAACTCACGTAAATAATGCATTTTTCCTTATAATTTGATTTTTTAAAAATTTTAATAATAATAAGAGAACATATCTTTAAAATTCTATTTATTAAAAAACTTAAAAAAAAATGAAAAATTTATAGCATAAACAAGCTTTTAAATTAAAATTTGGTTAACAATGATTTTTACCTTATTTTTTTTGATAACTAATATAATTCTGCAAAACAATTTTAAGTGGCCCTGGGAAGAGCAAAGACCTATAGAAGAATATTTTGAGGGTCCTTCAATCGTCTTATGGGTATTAGCTTGGGTTTTTTTTGGTTTAGGGATGCTATTTTTGTTAATATTAGTACTATATACCAAATATGGAAGGGAAATTTCAATTAGGCTATCAGTTATAACTATTGTGTCTGGTTCCTTATTTTTAGCGTTTTCGATTCATTTCTTCTTGCTCCAAGTGGGATATTAGATTTCTTTACCCACCTATCAATGAAACGTTATGAATAAATTATTCTGGAATATAATTAAACAATTATTAAGACAACCAAAGTGGATGCTTAGGACTTGTTTCTGTTACCTTTTTGAATTATATAAATAATTAGAGTTATAAGAAAATGATAATAAAGAGTAATAAAAAATCTATTCAAATTTTCTCCTTCAATTTTAAGCGAGGTGCGAGCCCTAAGCTCATCATTTCCTGTAAAAGTAGTTTGAAAGCATAAGAACAAACAACTTTTGAAATTACAGTTCCTTCTCCACATACTGGGCAATATCGTTTATCTCTATTCCTATCATAAACAGCTAGGAGACCACATTTTTCACATACTAAAATTATTGTTCTATCTGACTCATCTAACAATCGTTCTTTAAGCAATAAAGCCGAACCATGCCCAACCAAGCAATCTCGTTCCATTTCTCCAAATCTTAATCCTCCCTCTCTAGCACGTCCTTCAGTAGGTTGTCTTGTTAAAATTTGTACTGGTCCCCTTGCTCTAGCATGTAGCTTATCTGCTACTAAATGATACAGTTTTTGATAATATATAGGAGCACAATAAATTCCAGCTTCATATTTATCTCCTGTTATACCATTATACATCACTTCTCTTCCATTGAATTCAAATCCAGCTTCAACTAATTGTTCTTGAAGTTTGGTGATATCTTTCCATTCGAAAGCTGTAGCATCACCTAGTTTCCCCATATTACATGCAATTTTACCACTAATACCCTCAAAAAGCTGACCTAAAGTCATTCTCGATGGCATAGCGTGGGGATTAACTATAATATCAGGAATTACTCCTTTCGAAGTAAATGGCATATCACATTCAGGTACTAAAAGTCCAAGTACACCTTTTTGTCCATGACGAGAAGAAAATTTATCTCCTAATTCAGGTATTCTTAAATCTCTCACTTTAATTTTAACAAGTTTGTTACCATCAACCGTTTCCGAAATAATAACGGTATCAACAATCCCTTTTTCATTATGCCGCATATTTTTAGAAGTTTCTCTTCTATTAGGTTGCATTAATTCAAATTCTTCATAAGATTTTATAAATCTTGGTGGAGAAGTTCTACCAATTAGTACATCTCCTCCATCTACTTTGGTTTCAGGTTCAATAATCCCATCTTCCTCAGATAATAGGCGATATGACTCGGCAGATTTAAATCCTCTCACCCCTCTTTCAGGAATTTCAAATTTATCTACTTCACCACCCGGATATTTTCTTTCTTCAGCATCGTAAGTTCTAAAGAAATGGCTACGAGCCAACCCACGATTTATTGAAGCTTTATTAATTATAATCGCATCTTCTATGTTAAAACCTTCAAAACTCATCATGGCAATAATAAAATTTTGACCAGCAGGACGCTGATTAAATCCGACTATTTCCATGGGACTGGTCTTAACTAGTGGTTGTTGAGGATAATGTAATGTGTGACCTCTAGTATCTAATCTCAAATGCATATTCGCGGCAAATAATCCTAGCGCCTGCTTGACCATCCCAGCTTCATAGGTATTTCTTGGCGATTGATTATGTTCAGGAAAAGGTATAATAGAGGCACATATACCTAGAATTGCAGCAGGAGATATTTCAAAATGAGTATGCTCAGCAGTTATATCTTCTTCAAACATCGCTATATAGGCATTTTCTTCTTCTTCAGCATCTAGATATTCAATGACTCCTTTTTGTACTAGATCAGACCAAATATATTTACCCTGTTTTAGTTTCTCAATATCTTCCATCTTAATTAGTAAATTTTTGTTTTTTAATACAAAAAGAGGTCTAGTTGCTCTTCCGGCATCACAATTTATTTGGATTTCCCTTGACTCATGATAATAACCAATATTAACATATTGACCAATCTCTCCTTTCCTACGTTTCTCTCTAATTTGACGTATGAATGAATTGTATTGTTGATGAATTCCAATTAATTTACCATTGAGAAACACCTTGACTTTATCCCCCCTAATATTTTTAACTTGATTTATAGGTATTACTCCTAAATCAAGTAATATATTTTCAAGGATTCTCTCATCAGTTCCGACAGAGATAATCGAGGTTAAACCTAGATTTTTAACTAAACCACAGTTAGGGCCTTCAGGGGTTTCGGCAGGACAAATTTTACCCCATTGAGTAGGGTGAAGATCTCTTGCTTCAAAATGAGGTTGACTCCTACTTAAAGGTGATATTACTCGTCTTAAGTGGCTTAAAGTGCCTACGTGATTTGTTCTATTTAAAAGTTGACTAACGCCTGCTTTTCCACCGACCCAATTTCCAGTTGCTAATGCGTGTCTTATTCTTTCAGTAATTACATCTGCTCTTACTGCTGTTTTTATGTTTGGAGCTCTGCCTCGAACAGCTGTTCGCTCTAATTGATATTTAATATCTTTAACAAGATTTAGAAACGCAACTCTAAATAATGATGTGAACAGTTCTCCTGCTAACTTCAGCCGTTTATTAGCATAATGATCCTTATCATCTGGTTCTCTTAGTGCTAATGCAAGTTCCATAACTTTTTGAGCCATTTGTCCCAAATAATAGGCCTTTTTGATTCTATCTTCTTCATTGTTACCGATATGAGGTAAAAGATATCTATCTAAAACTTGAAGGGCTCTACGAATACGATAATCTTTAGTTTGTCCAATAGCAACACGTTTTCCTATATAATCAAGAGCATTTTGTTGAGATTTTTCAGGATCTTTTAATACCTGAATTTCGGCAGCAACATCCACAACTGGAATTAATTCTTTTTCTATTTCTGGATTTTCTGATATCGCTTCGAAAATTTCTCTATCAGAATGTAATCCTAGAGCACGCATTAGAATGGCTAATGGTATTTTTCCTGGTACAGAAGGGAAAGAAACCCTTAAATTACCATCTTTCTTCCTTTCTATTGTAACTGGAGCTCTAAATCCACTTCGAGTTGAAAATACTTTAGCTTGATGAGTAGCACTTGAACTTCTACTCGCCTCTTCAGCTAATATCCTGTTAGGAGCTAAATCTTCTTGAGTTACTAATACTCTTTCAGTCCCATTTATTATAAAATATCCGCCAGGATCTAATGGATCTTCACCGCGATTTATCAATTCTGGTTCTGATAAATTCTCTAGTGGACAGCGGCAACTTTTCAACATTATTGGAATTTTACCAATATAAATATCGAGTGTTTCTTCTGCTTCTTCTCTCTGTGTTCTCTCATCTATCGTAATTGGAGTCATTTCTAATGTGATGTCAGCTGCATATGAAAGTTCTCTAATTCTGGCCTCAATGGGGGTTATTTCCATAGTTGCTCCGTCAGCCTCACGGACTTTAGGATTACCAACCTTGATTTTCCCAAATTTTATCTTGAATCCGGGAATGTCGGGCACTACTTCACCAGATTCATTCACAATTTCCTGCATTTCAAGCTCAATGAAATTATTATAAGAATCTAAATGTTGCCGAACTAATCCTTTCTCATCAAATAGACTCTTTAATATTACCCATTTATCTTCATTTGATAAATTCTCAGAAATCAAACTTTAATTTACACCCCTACTATTAATTTAAATTTTTATAAAAAGAACTTTTATTAGGCTTTTTCTTTTTTAACATATCGATAATAGTTTATTTTTTTTACTGTAGTATTAGAATCTCGTATAATCCTTACTACATCACCCTCTTTTGCTCCAATTGCAATAGCAACTGGGTCCTTCTCAAGGATCTGTGGCAAATCAATAACACTAATTTGATATTTATCTAAGAGTTCAAGTGTTTCTTGCTTAGTTAAAAGTTTATGTTTCGGAACAAGTTCGTGTAATAATACGTCAATTTTTTTTTTCTTGGTCAAAAAATAATTCCTCTTAAAGTTCCAACTTATTATTAAATTAGTGAAGTGGTGGTAAAAAATTTTTCTATTTTTCTAAAATTCTATTAAAATTTCAATAATTCTACAATTAATTATTTAATCTTAAATTGAAAACCCAATACCCACTTCTTTTACACAAAATATTAAAATTATATTTGTCTTCCTGAAAATGATTAATAAGATAGTTCTCTATATAAGAAGCACCCATTTTTTTTTTAATTACAAATTGAAAAAATCCATTTGGTTTTAAGACACTAGGAATTTCATTCATTAATTTAAGAAAATCTGATCTTCCTTTTCTCATCGGAGGATTCATATAAATCCCATCAAACTTAATATTCTTTCTTTTTATGGGTTCAAGGTAATTCCCATTTAACACGATAAAACGATTCCTATTCTCTGGAAAATTGATTTTAATATTTTGTTTTGAACACCAGATGGCTCTTTTATTAATATCTATAAAATATATTTGACTTTGAGGAGATTCATAGCCCAAAACGATTCCAATTGAACCATAGCCACATCCTAAATCTAATAAAACACTGGGATCTTTAGAAATAGTCATATGTTCAATTAAAATCTGTGTTCCTAAATCAATCTTTTTAAAAGAAAACACACCAGTCGCAGTTTTAAATATATAAAGATGTCTACGTAAACTTTCTGAAATCGTATAGACCTTTAACTTTACATCTGGATACTTAGTTGAATAATGCTGATTTTTTTGACTCATGATCTCAGTACTTTATATCTTCTTAATTTACTTGCTTTTTTCACTCCAACGGGGGTACACACCGCGTTCCATAAAAATTTTTTTAGTTCTAGCGACAATACCTGACTTAGCTTTATAAATATCCATTGCCTTTTTCTGTGCAATGCCAAAGCCGATAAGTTCTTTCTTAAGGGACATATATGCTACTAACATATTAGAACTTATCCTAGCATCAATATAACAAACTCCAGCAGCAGCTAAATCTGCTCCATGACATAGCGCATCTACTGCAGTATCTCTAATAAAAATTTTTGGCATATGATCTACCATTCTTTCCATTGGAAATATTATTTTCCTTAAATAATACTCCTCGCCCTCTTGTTGATAAATAGTATATGCATCTTTTAAATTTTGAAGCGTAATCAAATTTGTGTTTTCATTAAAATTCCCTACTTTAGTCCGTCTCAATTCAAGCATATGAGCACCCGAACAGAGTGCTTCACCTATATCAAAACATAATTTTCGAATATAAGTTCCTGCTTCGCATCCTACTCGGAATAATACTCTATTGTCCTTAATCTCTAACAAAATAAGATAATAAATCTCTCTTATTCTTAATTTCCGAGCAACTGAAGATTTCAAAGGAGGGCGCTGATAAATTTTGCCAGTGAAAACTTTAAAAACGGATTCAATTTTTTTATTTGGTTCAATAGAATGGAGAGTCATTACACCAACGTATTCTTTTCCAGCAGTTAATAAGGCTGAGAGAACTCGTGTTGCTTTCCCAAGAGCACATGGTAACACACCAGTGACTTTTGGATCTAATGTGCCTCCATGACCCGCATTTGAAATTCCAAGAATTTTTCGCACCCATGAAACTACTTCATGACTAGTTGGTCCACTCGGTTTATCAAGATTAATTACTCCATATTCAAGATGAGTCTCTATGTCTCTTTTATCAGGTTCACATCCATATTCTGGATTAGAATTTTCTTGTGATTTAACCAAAAGTTGCTCAGATTCATCAGATGGAAGCTTATATTCAGAATTATCCATGTTTAAGAACTTAGAGAGAATTCGTATATAAATATATTATTACAGAATAGAATTTGATCTTTATTATTTTCGATTTCCTTTATAATTAATTGTAATCTGTACTATCCTAAATGATAAAAAAAAATCGCGGGCCATGTGGGATTCTCGCAAAATAGGAGAATTTCCTAGTTTGTATCGAACCCACGACCTTCAGGTTAAAAGCCTGCTGCGCTACCTGCCTGCGCTAATGGCCCTTAAGCATAGAAATATAAATATAATAATTTATAAAAAAATAAATTTTACAGTAAAAATGTAATAGTGTAAATCTATAATAATATAAAACTTTTTTTGTGTCATTTAAAACTACAAAATCGCTTGAATCCTTCTAATGTAAGAAATCACTTAAAATGTTCAAATCCACGACTTTTTAACTCTAATTTCTTATTTTCCTTTAAAAAATAAATCTTTTCTTCTGATATAACTCTTCCAATTTTAAACATTTGCCCCCCTTTAGCCTTAACTTTTTTTTGAACAGCATCAAAGCTTTTTGGCTTAATTGTAAACAAATGAATAAATTCCTCGCCCCCATTAAACACTAATTCCTCTAATGGAACATTATAATCTTGAGAATAAAGTAGAGCTTCGGGATCTATTAAATTTTCATTAAAATCAATCTCAAAGCCATAATTTGGATTAGATAACATTAAATCTATTAATGATTTTGCTAAACCATCGGATGAATCAATACTCGATGTAGCAAATTTATGTTCAGATAAAATAAATGCCTCAGTTCCGGGGATATTAGGTTCTAATACACTCATGACAGATCTTTCATAATTAATTAGTCCCTTCAAATCTGATTTTTTATTTAGAAGAAGATCAAAACCAACTCCAGTTAAACCAAATCTATTATTGGCAATTAATATATCACCTGTTTTCATCCCCTTTCTGAAAATTATAGCTGAGGGACCCTTAAAGCCAAAGATAGTTGGATTAATAATAATTTCCTTTGTTTCATTTATATCACCTCCAATATAATCAAGATTAAAATTCATACAACAATCGATAATTCCATGTATTAAATTACTAAAATCATCTTTCTTAAGCTCCTTTGGTAACCCTAAAGATATTATAATACCTTTTGGAATAACGCCCTTTACGATTAAATCACTTATATTCATAATAACAGATTTACGCCCAGTTTGATAAGAATTCATTTGAGGAGGGACGTCAGTGGACGATACAAGCATATCAGAATTTAGGATTAAATCCTTATCTAACTCTTCATCCTTAAGAGAATAAAAAAAGGCATCATCTCTTAACAATTTTTTTCCAGTTTTTTTTTTAACCAAATCTTCGATTAATTTTATTAGCCTAAATTCTCCAAGATTCCCAATCTGAGGATTATTATTCATTAGAAAAAATTTAAAATTCTTTTTGATTTATAATTAATAAGATATATTTATTGCCTCTGTGGCTTAGTGGTAGAGCGATTGATTCGTAATCAATTGATCGAGTAAAGCATTCGATTAGATGATTCGGTCGGGGGTTCAAATCCCCCCAGAGGCTCTATACTTCTACAGCTTCAACATAGATTTTTATTATTTGTAAAGCGAGCATTTGAAAGGCGTCTTCTATGTTCTCACCTGTTTTTGCTGATGTCTCTATATAGCTTAATCCTAATTTATTGGCCAAAGCCTCCCCTTCTTCTTTTGAAACTTGTCTTGAATCGGTTAGGTCAATCTTATTACCCACTAAAATTAAAGTAATATCTGGTGCTTCTTTTACTGTTTCATCATACCAAAGCTTCACATTCTCAAAAGTATCTTTTCTTGTCACATCAAATACTAAAATTCCTGCCTCTGCATTAGCAACATAAGATTGCCTTACCCTTTTGAATTGAGCCTGACCTGCTAAATCCCATATGACAAATCGAACTTTTGACTCTAATCCCTCAAAAGTACATTCTTTTTTCATTATTGAAGTTCCAATTGTTGATTTATAATCTACATCAAACACATCCTCTACAAAACGATGTACCATACTTGTCTTACCAACGGCTCCGTCCCCGCCTAAGATTAATTTAAAAGCATATTCTCCTGATTTAATTTTAAGTTTTTGGATTTTATCTATTTTTCGTTCAATTTGAGCCGCAGCTCTTTCAGTAATAATTTTAGGAATAACAGGACTGACAGTGCGACCATCAAAAATTCTCGCAATTTTTTCTGCTGCCAAATAAGCATATGGAAAAACGGGATCAACCATACCCATACTATCTAATACTGTAACAAAAATTGATTCTGGTCCAGCTTCACAAAATATTAATCGATAATCTTCGGTATCAAATGTTCCCGTTCCAAAAGCTCCCGAACTGAATTCTTTTGTGATTCTATTGAGTACAGGCTCAACCAAAGCGCTCACACCCCCTACAATTTCTTCATCAATTGATTTATCATCCGAAGTTCCAGAGATCGCTTCCATTACTAAACCTTCTCTATTTACAATAATCGCTGCAATTAAATCCTTACTGACTTCTTGCTTATACCATTTCAATAAAGCCTCTAATCTTTTTCTATCAACACTCACGAATCAATACCGTTATTTTGTGATTTATATGATTTATATAACTAGAATTTATTAATCTATTTAATTCATTTGTCCTCTTTAAAATAAAAATATAGGAATTTAACCTTTATGATTCGATAGAATGTGATTTTTAATGAATTTAAAAAAATTCTTGGTAAATACTCTCCTAAATTAGTTTTTATGAACCCTCAGTTAATCAATTCAGTATATATCCTCAATAAATTATCTTCCCTTGAAATTTGGCTTTCTTTTTTCTAAGAATGAACTAACTCCTTCTTGGAAATCTTCTGAAGCTGCGTTTTTTTTGATATTTGTTATTTCCTCATTTAATTGAGATTCTAAATCATTAGAAAATGACATTGTAAATAATTTTCTTGTGCTCCCATATGCCATTGTAGGTCCATGACTAATTTTTTTTACCATTTCTTTCACTTCTTTTATCATTGATTCTTCAGAGACAACTTTTGATACTAACCCATATTTAATTGCTTCTTCAGCATCCAAAATTCTATTCAAAATTGCCATTTCATTAGCCATCGGCAACCCAACAATCTTAGGTAAATGAAAGGTTAGTGAGGAATCTGGAGAAAGCCCAACACTCGTAAAAGCAACACCAAATTTAGCTTTTTCAGAACATATTCTTAAATCGCAAGCGCATGCTAGACTAAGTCCAACTCCGAAACAAGCACCATTTATAGCTGCGATTGATGGTGCATTTATGGTTTTTAATAATTTTATCCCTTTATGGAAAATTGTTGCCAAATCAAATAAAAAAGAATCGGGGTGTTCTGCCTTTTTAAACGCACCTAAATCGCCTCCAGCGCAAAACGCATTACCCTTTCCCGTGATAACTACACATCGGATAGTTTCTTTTTTAGAGAGCAATTCCAATGCAGAATTAAAATCTTCTGCTAATTGAAAATTTAATGCATTTAATTGTTCAGGCCGATTTAAATAAATTATCGCATAATTTTCAGATTCTTCAATTTCTAAGATAATTGTATCTAATTTTGACATAATTCATCGTAAAAATAATTATTTCTATGTTATAAGATAATAAAGAATAAAAGATTTAAAATTTCAATAATTCATTTAATATGTTAAAAAAACTTTTAATAAAAAATTTAAAATTTTAACTATTTTAATAGATTAAAACAATTATTAAGTACTAAATTTTAACGCAGGGGTAGCCAAGTACGGTCTAGCCATTTTTTCAGATCGAATATGCGACTACCGGCGCTAGACTGAGGCTCTAGCCAAAGAGAGTATTTCTCTCTTAGAGAGAGTGGAATAGTCCTTCGTGGGTTCAAATTGTTGGCCATCATTTCGATGGATTTCCATGAAAATCCCACCTCCTGCATTCTTTATTCTCCAATTTTTCTAATTCAATATTACTAAATTAATTGCTAACATTTTAAATGAACAAATCTTTACTATAAAAATTGAAAAAATTTAATGCTTAATGTGATTTGAAAATATAAGTAGATAGAAATGTCTAAAGAGAATAAAATAAATTTTCCAGAGGAATATAAGCAAATCAGACAAACTTTTTTAAAAAATCTGAAAAATCAAAATTTACAAGAGGCATATTCCAATATTAGAGAAATTCTGGATTATCCTGGTTATTTTTACCTTGAAGTTGTATGGGATGATGTAATTGAATTATTTGAAAAAATTACTCGAGAATTAATTGGTGATGAGTGGGGGGATCTGGTGAAAAAAATTCGTGAAAATCCGAATGATCCTGATACTTTATACGATCTTGCTTACGAATTATACGAAGAAAGTGCTCATAGCATTGCAGCTACGTTTTTATCAAGAGCAAATAAAATAAAACCTTATGATGAAAAAATCATCTCTGAACTGGTTGTGAATTTAGAATTTATGATGTTGAATCAAGATGCTTGTGATCTATTATCTGGAGCGAAAGAATTACTTGAAACCAGTGAATTTTGCAGGTATTTATTAGGATTTAATAAAATAATGACAGGCAACATTGATGAAACCAAGAGACTTTTAATAACAATTCAAGAGAGTCAAGATAAAGATATTCAATTTATGGCAAAATCACTAAAAGGAATGATTGACAGAGCATTAACTTTGAAAAATTCCCGCTCATTAGATCATACGGATTTACGGGGATGGCATATAGTGCTTAATGGTTCAATACTGCTGCATCTTTCTCCTTATGGTATAAATGAAGGCATGTATGGGCGCTATGCTTATATCTCTGATTCGTATTCCTTATGTCATTATGGAATTGAAAGATTAAAAAGTGTATTGGACGCAGTTAAAATAAAGATTCCGTGTATAATATCCTTACCAGACCGTTCCAGCCAAATTTTGGCAATGGCAGCTTCCGAAATCTTGAAAAAACCCTTTAAAATCTGGGACGAGGTTGATATAAACACTAAAGGGTTGATTGTTGCTTATGATCTTAATGATATTAATTCAGATGAGCTTATTGTTGAGATCGCAGATCATAGACCTGGACAAATTTTATGGGCCCATGCTTCTTGCTGGACTTATCCATTTCCTTATGCTCCAGATATTACTACATATCTTTATCAACAGAATAATTCTCCTTGGGGTGGAGGTCAAATGGTTTATGATAAGAAGGCTAAAAGAATTGAAATTTTAGAAAAAAATAGATCAGAACTGGAAAATTTATCAGAACAAATAATTAGAGCTGAAAATGATCAAGATTATATTGACGATTTAGATGACCTTCTTACTATGGTCGAATCCTTAACTTTAATAACTGAAGAAAGTAAACCCGGTATATTTCGAAAAACAGGCAGAAGAATGCATCAGAGGGTCGGCTCTCCTGTTTTAAGTAATAGATTTATCTAAAAAAGAAAATTCTATGTCCAAATTATTATTAGAAAAAGTCAGATAATTTTTGCTGTTTAATTTTAGGATTATTAGTTAGACTTGTTACATATTCTTCGATTAATTCCATGCGCTGTTTAGTGTAGCTATCTAAGTCGAATTCATCACACAGTTTAAGGGCGCGTGGTATATATTTTTCAATTCCACCTCGATTTACTGTTAGAATTACATTATTCCCACAAGTGGGACATTTTCCTCCGTTCGAAATAGGGGGTCTTCTAAATTTTTCATTACACTTTACGCATCTAAATTCTTGTATAGCGAATTTTCGCAAATTCCCTAAAATATCTGGATTAAAGTGAGAGGATAAAATCTTTTTCGCAACGTTTTTCGCCTCAACAGCTTTAATTATTTTTGCAAGATGCAATTGCCCATCAACTTTATCATCCATCGACTCATATGTCTTATAGGCTGAAGTTATAGGGCCTTCATTAATATCTTTGGTAGGAATGTTAAATCCAATTCGCTCGTATTGTTCTTTAGTTCCTAATCGTTTCTTAATTAAGTTCATTATGTTTTCTATCTCTGAAGGGGATGCGTATCGTTCAGTCGCTTCATAAAATTCCAATGGATATCGGAAATGAGTGTCTAAATTATGTGCTTCGATATCTATTTCATTTGGATCTAAAATTGTACTGATTACTAATGTAGCATCCATTCTTCCCCCGATCTTACTAGGTAAGTAATGTCTTGAAAAATTTAAAAGAGGATCCAAAAGGAGCATTATCCCATCCTCATCACCATCACAATTACGGCGTTTCGCAGCGTGCCAATATGGGTGGGCATAAATTGAACGTGCAGGAGTAAATCCAATTATCCGTCCTATTATCCCTGCGCTAGTATGTGGAGCTAACCCTACAACCATGTGCCCTATAAGATCATCTTTTTTGCTAATATTATAAAATCGCTTCATTTTATAAAAATATTCTAACTCATCATCTAAAAAATTAGCAACCTTAATGAAGTAATTCGCACAATCATCAGAAAGGAGTATATCCTGAACTTTTAATTCAAGAATTTGATTCTCATCAGTTAAAGAAGCGCCCTTATAATCATTGAGATATCCAAGTGTTTTAAGATTTTCAATAGATGTGCCGATCTCTTTTGGTTTAAAATGAGTAAGTGGTATATCAGTCGCATCATATCTAACTTCCGCTGTTTTATACACTAAAACACCATTTTTAGCTCTTAAGATGCCTTTTTCAATAGGTTCTGGGATCTTGTATTTGCTGGTCATACCAAAAATTCCTTTTAATTTGTTTGGCAAGGGTAGATTCATAGAATTCAGTACCGTGTCAACATATCCTCTTATATTAAACATCGCTTCACTAGAGGTTTTTACATACCGTTTACAATTCGAGCATTCTTCCTCGTCTTTAGGTAAAAGTTTCTTGCAATTTTCGCAAATATTATGCACTTCTGTATGAGTACTGCATTTTGGACAAATATTAAATATGGATACCATCCCACATTTAGGACATTTCTTCCGACATACATCAATCTTCACTTTGCCAAATTCTATAGCTTTTTCGACTAATCTTGAATTCCCAACTTTATCGCTTAATGGAAATAATGTATGAACTCCTTTCATACTCTTTCTTTCGGACTTTTCAGGGCGTCCCATGCGAGATCCCATGAAATATGGAGCTTTATCCTTGATTTTTATTGAAGATAATTTATAAAAGTAGGAAAAAACAGTTTCATTATTTTCAAGTTTAGGTGAATTTGTATTTTCGAGGTTAAAAATCGCTATATAAATGTAATTCATAGCTTTACTGAAAATGATCCTATTATTCTTAATTTTATGTTTTATAAATGCTTTTTCTAGGAGATTTTTTATGAATTTATCGTTTTCTATGATAATTTCTTTATTTGAATTCCCAAAGTAATTTTTAGAAAAAATATTTCTCATTTCTTCTAATTCCTCCACCGAAATATTGCCCCAAAAATCTATATAAGCAGGATGAAGAGGGATTTTAAAATTCTTCGAGATTTCTATTGCTTCTTCGGCAGTTGGTTTATTCTCAAACGGATTTTCTATGAATTTACTTATCTTCTCGTTTAATGATTTAAGAGACTTATCTGCTTTTTCTAATGCTAATGCCCACCACTCATCTACGTAGCCCGATGGAATTAATTTATGGTTATTTTCAGAAAATTCTCCAAAACCAAAAAGGATATCTCCTAAAAATAAGATCTTTTCTATTTCAGGAAAGATCTTATGTGCTTTATCAACACTTGAAACACTAATAACATTCCCATTTTTCAATTTCACAATTGGAGGTTCAATACTGTTTACTGGACAAATGCTTGTACTCTTTCCAGGACGCTCAATCCTGAGTTGAGTCCCTATAGCAATAAAATCATCTAATATAGCCATTGTGGCTGGATGAAGTCCTCCAGCGGCTAAACCTGTATTACGTGATCTCCCATATCTAATCCTATGCCCTCCCACCATCGATGGATAGCTAAAAACAGGTCTACCTGCTATAATATCGGAAACAAATTTATTATTTGGCACTATTTCTTCCACAGCTTTCTCTTGGACATTACTAATGACATCATTTTTATGATCATCACTAGATTTATCCTCTTTTAATGAAATTTTTTTTAAATCACTTAACCAATCCCAGCCCTCCAAATGCATACTTTTAGCTATTTTAAGAAGCTTCGGTGCTTTAAGGAGAATCCCATCATTTAATACGAGACAAGCGCCTCCTCGGATATTATTGGTTTCTACCCTTGGAAGATCTCTAAATGCTGATACCTCCTCAATCTCTGTTGAATCTCCATTGATCTCAACAGGTAGATGCTCAACCGCATACCTTATCTCATCATTTGATGAGGGATATTGCAGGTGTACTCTTCTATCATATAACTTCACTTCTTCTACATATCTTCCGATCTCTCCCTCAGTGGCGCTATACTTTGGTATATTTGATTTTCTTCTCACATAATCAGCAATGAGAACACACAACGCTGCTGTAGTACCCCCCGCTGCTCTGATTGGACCCGCAAAATATAATGATAAATACTGAGTTCCTTGTTGATCCTTTCGAATCTTAATTTTTGAAATTCCTTCAAGAGGGGCACTTACGACTCCCATTGTCTTTATAGCCAACCCTACTCGGATGGCTCTCTCAACTTTAACTTCTAACGATTCCATATTACCGATTTTTCCATCTAAAATATCGGATACAATATGAAAAGTAATCTCATCATCACTTTGTCCTTGATTTTTTAAGTCTCTTATAACATCAGCAACCCCTTCAGGACCAACCAATTTCTCTACTCTTCCAGCCAAATCTTTAGCTTGTGGTGATTCAACAAATAATTCTGGATCAAATCCTTTCTTGCGCGCTTCTTCAGCAATATCATAACATTGATTAACTTTACGCTGTATTGTTTCAAAATATTCCAGCATCTCCCTACTCATTTCTACCATGAATTAAAACCTTATAATCTAATTTTGGAGTTTTTAATATAAAATATTCTGAATATAATATGATTATTCTTCTGTAAAAAATAAATTCACTTATTAATCCACTATTCAATTCTATTTTTTAATCTAAAGAGATTGTTAATTTATCACTGCCTTATTATATAAAAAGAAAAAATGTTTTTCCTTTAATAACAAAGGATTTAATTGTTTTCTACTAAAATAATAATAATTCAACTTTGGATGAACATACATTGAACGAATTAAATTCAGAGCAATATAGGCTAATTCTCAAAAAATTTATTGATTCTGGAATAAATATAACTCCCTTTATGTTGGAATTTATTAGTAATCTAAGCAATCCCTTAGAAAAAGCGAATATTATTATTAAAGAAACTAGCTTTATTCCAAAATTCAATGGACATCTTACAAAAGATTTTTTAAAAACGATTTCAAATGATGAGATTCAAAGAGCTTTAAAGAGGTTATCATTGAAAGAAGAATCTAATCTCCCTGAACAAGTTTCAAATGAAATAGATGCTTACAATGAAAAATCTAACATTTTTCAAGACATAAATAATGAAAAGCAAATGAATATTACCTCACCAATAGACTACAAGGAAATGAAAGCAGAAATTAATCAAAAAAATGTATTCCATGAAGAAAGTTCGAAAAAGTACAAACCTCCAGAAGTAACAGAAAAAAAAGAATTAAAAATTAAACCAACAGAATCTGCAAAATCAACACTGGCATACAAACCAATTGCTAAAGAATATAATGTTGAATACGAAGTACTTAAAGATCCAACGGGAAAAATATACACAAACGGAGATTATGATGATTTTTATGCATTAACTATAGATAAATTTAACCAGCTTTCAGAGTTAATGAAAAAACGTGGCGATACACTCTCAGCAACAAATATTGGTAACGTATTAAGAAATACAAAAAGCCAAGAGCTTGCCATTATAGGGATGGTAAATGAGATAAGGAAGACCAAAAACGGAAATTACTTTCTTACTTTAGAAGATAAAACAGGTAAAACAAATGTAATTATTAAAAAAGATATCGAAAATCAAGAAATTATTAAAACTCTTGAAAGAACTATTATGGATCAAATGATTTTTGTTGATGGCATTTATAATCCAGGAGAAACGGGTAAAAAAGGGATAATGTTTTCAAATAATTTAACGAAAATAGACATTCCCGGAGATTTTCAACCAGAATTATCTCCTGATCCTATCTCGATAACCCTTATTTCTGATACACATATCGGAAGTAAGGAATTTGAAGAAAATTTGTGGAATAGATTTGTAATGTTCTTAAATGGCAAAATTGGCAATAAAAATTTAAGAGAAATTGCAGGAAGGATTAAATATATTATTATTAATGGAGATTTAATCGATGGTATCGGTGTGTATCCTAATCAAGAGGAAGATTTAATAATCAAAGACTTATATCATCAATATAAAAAAGCTTCAGAATTAATTTCTGAAATCCCCGAGTATATAAAGATTTTTTATAGTTCTGGTAATCATGAACCTGTTAGAAATGCTATTCCTCGACCTGCAGTGCCTAAAAAGTATGTTGAACCCTTAATTAATAATGGAATTAAATGTATCGGAAATCCTGCTGTTATTAAAACACATAATGTAAAAACACTAGTCTTCCATGGAGATAGCTTAATTGATATGAATCAGTTGATTCCTGGATTAGATAATAATAATCCAATCGAAACCATGAAAGAATTACTAATTTGCAGACATTTAGCTCCAATTTATGGAAAGAAAACACAAATTGCTCCAATTAATAAGGATTGGCTTGTAATAGATAAAATTCCTGATATATTCCACACAGGACATGTACATATTTATGGGATGGGAAAATATAATCAAGTATCTTTGGTTAATTCGGGATGTTTTCAATCACAAACCGATTTTATGAAGAGTTTTGGAATAAGTCCTACGCCCGGAATAATTAGTACGATTGAATTAGATACTTTAAAGGGATCTGCAATTGATTTTAAGAATTATTAATTTATATTATTTAGATGAATAAGTTTTTCAAATTTTTGAAAAAATCATGAACTTCGCGATTCCTCGTAATAATCTGTCAGAACTTGTCATATATGTATGGAAAATAATAGATCTACCGTATATTTCCCTTAAGGAGTTGATTTATACAATCTCTTTTGAATTATTCATTTTATCTCCTCAAAAAGCAAAAGAATTCATTCAAAATTCCATAGAAACTAAATTATTGGAAAAAGATGAACATGATATAATTACACTGCCTCAAAATTTAAATAAAAAGCTAAAAAATTGGCAAACAGAAAGAAAAGAATCTATTTTATTCAAAATAGAAAGTACAGAACAAAGTTTAAGGGCTCTAAATAACTTTGAAATGGATAAAAACTCAAATTTTAATACGCTTTTAAAAGCATTCTTAGATAAAGGAACGATTAATAGGACAGTATCCGTTTCTGAAAAAGATTTTGCTATTAAAGAATTTAATTTTGAAAAAGGAAACATTAAAGCAGAGTATACTGGTTCCAAAAAAGAATCCTATATCATTGAAATTAATACCAATAATAAAATATTAAACCATAATTGTCATGATTTTCAGACGAGAAGATTAGAAAACAAAAAATTTTGTAAACATTTAGCTAAATTGTTTCTTTTACTTAAAGAAAAAGATGAGGGATCTGCTACACACTTTTTGAGTGAAATAGCAGAAAATATTAATAAATGGGAGTTTATAAGTTAACCTAATTTTTTAAAAATATTATTTTTAAAACTAGTAAATTCGGTTTGCAATAAAATTGGTTTATAATTCAATATATTTTGAAATTTGTCAATTTCTGAGAAAATATTTTCTAATAATTCCAAGTCTATATCTAATTTAATGAATTTAGTCCTCCCATAATGACCCATTGATTTTAAATTCGCAAGTATTATGCCTGCTAGGGCTAACTCATTAATATAATCGCTAATTCTTCTCTCTGTTAATCTGCGTACTCCAGGTATTTTTAGGGTTAATTTAGAATAGACTTCATAAATATCTCCTGAAGTTATGATATGATCCGGACTAAATTTTGAAATTAAGAAAATTGCTGATAGCACAACTTGCGCTTGGAGGGGCAACCCTTTTATGTATTCAACAATATGATTTTTTTCTAAATCATTTTGAGCATCATCGATATGTTTATGAGTTACTGATTTATTTTGAGCTCTTGCCGCCAATTCTCCTGCTTTTCTTAATAATTGGAGCGCTTTTCTAGCATCTCCATGTTCCTTCGCTGCTAATGCCGCACATAAAGGAATCACATCATCCTTAATAACTCCCTCATGAAATGCGATCTTTGCTCTTTCATTGAGGATATCTCTTAATTCATCTGCATTATATGAGGGAAATACTATATGTTCTTGCCCCAGACTCGATACAACTCTAGGATCTAAATAATCCTTGAATTTTAATTTGTTAGAAATCCCAATTACACTAGTTTTACACCAATCTAAATTTTCATTTAATCTTGTTAAATCATACAGAATTTCTGTTCCCTTTTGATTTTCAATTAACATATCTATCTCATCTAATACTAAAAAGCATATGGATTGAACCTTCTGATCTAAAATACCTAATAACTTTTTAAAGATAATATCTTTTGGAAGCCCTGTCGGAGGTATCTTTTCAGATCCAGAAATCCTATTATAAATATGAGCTAATATTCTATATGGTGTAGAAACTACGCTACAGTTAATATAAATCCACCATGGTTTATCTTCTGTACATTGTTGCTCTAATTTCTGACTCACATATCGAATTGTTGCAGTTTTACCAGTACCTGTTGATCCATAGCATAAAAAATTTGGGGGAGTGTCTCCAAGCAAGGCACATGCCGTCAATTCGGCCACTTTTTGGATTTGGGCATCTCTATGAGGTAATTCATCTGGAATAAAAGACGGTTCTAAGGCATCTCTTTTTTTAAAAATTTTTGGTCCATTTCGATATTTTTCATAGAATCTGTCAATATTAAATTCATTTGGATTTTTCAACACTTCATCGCACCTTTATTAGTTAGTCCACTCGAAATAATGGTTTTATTGTTGTTAAAATCAATCATTATTTCGAACTTCCATATCTATATCAATGTATATATTGCAGTCGAAACCCATTTATAAAGTTACTTATTAATCATCAAATTAAATTCTAAATGTTAAATGTTTAATATAATCTCTAAAATGTATAACCTTATCAATAATTAACAATATTATTGTCGGAAATTTTAAAGATAATTATTTGCCAAACAATATCTATTAAGCTTGTATTAATAAATATCTTAAAAAAATTCCAAAAATTCATTTAAAACCTTAAAAAAATAATATTATTAATAATAATAACATTTAATTATCTAATTTTTAAGAAAAATTTCTCAATAATTAGAAGGAAAAAAACGTGGAAAAAAATCTTATCGAAGAAAGGCATAAAAAAATTACTTTTGGTTTGGCACTTTTCTTTGCTTGTTTATTATTTTTAGATTTTCTCATCATTTCTCTGGTTTATAGTTATTCAGATTGGATTGCCATTTTACTCTTTAGTCTTCTTTTCATTTTTCCCGCATATATCTCTAATGCTGGAATGGTACTTGTAGGAGGAGGTAAACCTATTGATAAAGGAAAATATTTTAGGGATGGTAGAAGAATTTTTGGAGATCATAAAACTTGGAATGGATTAATTAAAGGACCGTTATTTTTGGGGATTCCAATTTCCATTGCAGTTGCTTTTCTTTTTCTAATTATATGGCCATCTATTGCTGAATATCAAAGGGGATCCGCCAAAGAAGGACTATTTGTACTTTATAAGGATATCTCTTATTATAAATACTACTTCATTGGGGGAACCTTTCCAGCTGGATTTGTATCTCTTATTATTAGAATAGTTTTATGTGCTTACGGCGCTGCCCTAGGGGATCTCATTGGAAGTTTTCTTAAAAGGCGTTTTAATATGGAAAGTGGCGCACCTGCACCTCTAATCGATCAGCTTGATTTCGCCCTATTTGCCATTCTCTTAACTTCTATTCCTGCTATTTTTATTCCAGATTTGTTTTGGATTCCAGATATAAATATAATAATATTTCTCCTTATTTTAACCCCTTCAGTCAGTGTTATTGCTAATACAGTCGCTTTTTTTTTAGGCTTAAAAGATGTCCCTTGGTAATTAGGTTATAGCTGAAAAAATTCACATTTAATTTTAATAGAATCGATGTCTTTTTCAAATCTAATATATTTTTCGAAAATTTCGTTAACTGCTTTGATGTATTCTCCATTTCTTCCTATGGCAATCCCTCTTTCTTCAAAAGATATAAAATAAATGATCACATTAACTGTTCCAGTATATTTATTTATGCTGCTTACAATATCGTGAATATAAAGGTCTGGAAAGAATCCAAATAACAAATTTATTAAAATGTTCTCTGCTCTTACTATTAGCACCTTACTCCCCAAATTCCTTCTAAATGAACCCAAATGGAGCTTTGCTTTAAAATAATCCTGATTTTTCACAAAAAAAAAGATAAAATTCCTAATGATTATTATGTGTTCAGGATAAACATTAGTTTTTTTATAAAAGTAGCGATAATAAATTAATTCATCATTTGAATATCGTTTTTTCATTGAAATCTTCAATGAGAAAAAATTATTAGTCTCAAATAAACTCAACATACATAAACAAATTTATTAAAACTATTTTAAACTCATATATTTTTATCTTATAATTACTATAATAACAATTATAAAATAGCTGATAAAAAATAAAGCAATTCATGAAGGAATCAGGCTATACTTTCATCGATCATACAGCAGATGTACAAGTTAAATCCTGGGCTAAGACCCTTGAAGAAGCTTTTGCTCAAACAGCATTAAGTTTAATGGCGACAATTACTCCAGATTTAACGAAAATAAAGCCCAAAATTGATAAAGTTATAAGAATTGGAGCAGAAGATAAGGAAGCTCTCTTGTTTGATTTTCTAAGTGAATTTTTATATCTTTTTGATGTTGAAGAATTAGTATTTAGTGAAATCGAGGTGAAATACATTAAAAAAGTTAATGAACAATATGAATTACAGGCAATCCTAAAAGGTGAAAAATTTGATAAAAATAAGCATGAAATTGGAATAGAAGTTAAAGCAATTACCTATTCTTTTATGAAAATAGAAGAAGAATTAAATAGAGTGGAAATTAATATAGTGTTTGATATATGATCCTTTTTATCCTTTAACAACACCTACAGGCACTAGTCTAACAACCTTTTCTACAATTCCAAGGTCATGACTAACATTTACTACTTGATCAATATCTTTATACGCTCCTGGAGCTTCTTCGGCAATTACTTGCATTGAAGCAGCTTTTATAAGGATCCCTTTTTGACTTAAATCTTGTTTGATTTGTTCTCCCCAATATCTCTTTTTAGCCTTAGAACGAGACATTAATCTTCCAGATCCATGAGCAGTTGAACCAAATGATAAATCCATAGCTTTCGGTTTTCCAACGCATATATAAGAAGCAGAACCCATTGTTCCCGGAATTAAGGCTGGCTGTCCTATATCTTTATAGTCCCGGGGAATCTCTGAATGGCCAGGTGGGAACGCTCTAGTAGCACCCTTTCTATGAACATTTAATTTCATTTTTTTGCCATCGACCACATGTTCCTCAATTTTTAATATATTGTGGCAAACACCATAAATTAAATGTAAATCCAATTCATCAAAATCTTTTTTATTGAAGAATTTTTGAAAAGATTCTCTAATCCAATGAGTTATTAATTGTCGATTATTAAATCCAAAATTAGCAGCACAAGCCATTTGATTTAAATAATTTTGTGCTTCTGGTGTATCAGCTGGTACACATGCCAATTCTCTATCAGGTACTTCGATATTATATTTCTTCATAGCTCGTTCAATATTTCGTAATGAATCCGTACATACTTGATGTCCTAAAGCTCTGCTACCAGTATGTACCATGACTGTTATTTGATTTGTATCGTAAAATCCTAATTTATTTGCAATATCTTTATTAAAAATCTCATCGATCTTCTGAATTTCAAGAAAATGATTTCCACTCCCTAAAGAACCTAGCTGTTTGATCGCTCTCTGTTTTGCTTTTTCGGATACTAAACTTGCATCTGCATTTTTCAAACAACCATTTTCTTCGCAATGGGTTAAGTCCTCTTCGATGGCATAACCTTTTTCTAACGCCCAATTTAAACCATTATTTAAAACATTATCTAAATCAGAATAATTTATATTTAATTTACCTTTGGATCCTAATCCAGAAGGGATATTTCTAAAGATAGAATTTAATAAATCTGGGAGTATTTGTTGTATCTCTTTTAAAAACAAATTAGTGCGAAGAAGCCTAACTCCACAGTTGATATCATAACCCACTCCTCCGGGAGATATCATTCCAGAGTTGGCATCGGTTCCAGCTACACCACCAATGCAAAAACCATAGCCTTGATGAGCATCTGAAAGAGCAATTGCATGCTTTTCAATTCCAGGTAAACAAGCAACATTACTAATTTGCTCCAAAGTTCTATCTTGTTGAATCCTCCCTAAAATATATTCATTCGCATAAATATGAGCAGGAACACGCATCTGAAACTTTTTAATCTCACCGTGAACTCTTACCATTAATGCCTTAGGTTTTATCTCATAGATGTTTTCGTCTATCCTATTTAAATTCATCCTTGATCACAATATTTTATCATACAAGTTTCAAAAGGTTAATTGTTTAATATCAAAATCATTTAAATTTTTTATTATAATAACAGAAAATAAGGATTTATTTAATTAAATTATGGAAATTCAAATTCTACATTTAAAGTGAATGAATTATATGAAATTATTTATAAAAACTATTTGTAAATTTATTTTCAATAAGTAAAAGTAAAGAATATCAAAACCCTGTTATTCAATTTCTATAAATTGGAGCAAACCCAAAGAATCCAAACTATCTATGATAATTTGAACATCTCCCTCAGGAACTCCAACTTCTTCAGCAATATCAGCAACTGTATGGAACCCATCGGCTAAATGAGCGATTTCATACTGCCTATTGTCTAAAAATCCTTGAGATATTACCTGTTTTGGTAATCTCTTTTTAGTCCATTCAGGTTTTTTATCTGAAACCTTCCTTAAATCCTCTTCCGAGATAATCAATCCACTTTTGGCCAGTTTTTTCTGTGATTTCTCAAAATCTTTTTTATAAATTTTTAGAATAGGAATTCTTAGTTTTATTTCAGCAACTCTACCATTTTGTAAAATGTCATCAATTTTTTCATGAAAGTCTTTAAAAATCCTTACGTCTCCTTTCCATGTCTTAATGGTTTCACCATACTGATTTGTAAACCTATCAATAATATCACTTAAAACCCGATGAGTGATTTTACTATCATCATTTTTGTCCGCTGCAGCCGTTACCAATACGCCCTCCTTGAAAACCAGCATTAAATAGAAAACTTGCATATCAATTACTTTTAATTCACCTGAACCTTTAGAGAATTCAACTGAGAAATCTTTTAATGCTGTAAGGAAACCTGACACTAAATCTTGGTTAAATTCAATAGTTCCATATTTTCTATGGATTAGACATATACCCGTATGCTGATGGATAAGATATAAATTATGTAACAACGCGACCTAAACCTCTTAATTTCTAAATATTTTTACTCATTTCATTTTTTTAATAATAATATAATTATTATTATTTATAATTTCTTTTTGAGTAAATCATTAATTTTTCTTTTTTCAGAATTTTTCAAACTCATTTTTCTAATTGAATACTATTTTTAAAAATTATAAAATAAATTTTAAGAGAACCACCTTTTATAACATTAAGTGATAGAATGAAGGTGATATAGGTGAAATGAGTCCATACCTGTTTTTTGTTACTGTACCTAGTATAGAAGAGGGAAAAAAGATAGCAAGAATCTTAGTTGAGAATAAAATTGCGGCTTGTGTGAATCTTGTAAAGGATATTTTTTCTATCTATAAATGGAAAGGCAACATTCAAGAGGATAACGAACATTTATTATTGATAAAAACAACAGATGAAAAAAGCGATTTAATTATTCAGAAGATTATTGAAACCCATAGCTATGAGAATCCGGAATGTATTGGGTTTAAAATTGAAAAAGGATTAGAAAAATATTTAAATTGGATAAAAGAAGTTGTAGAATAACTTGGCAATAAACATTTTTCAGTTTAATTGGATATTCATCGATTCAGTCGTAATTATTTTATTAATCGTCTTCTTGGTTACGGTGAAAATTTTCAAGGAGAGTTATAGATGGAGATCCACTTTATCTAATATTGCATTACACCAATTTTTTTTTAAATCCCAATCTTTTAAGCAATTTAATCAAGATATTATAGTCAAAAACTTTAGTATTACGGTGAATAATGTCTTAAAAGATAGCAATATGCGAAAACCATCAATATTATTAATTAGAGCTAACCTGAGAAAAAGGGTATTTAAGGTCTTAACAGAGGGTCTAGCTAGTTATGGTTTTAACGTTGTCAATATAACCCTTAACATCAAATCATCCCTAAAACGGTTTTCTTTTGAAAAACAGTTCCAAGACAAATCTCAAAATCTTTTTACATCCATTTTGAATTTTCTTAAAGAGAAACAATTAATTAATAATTCGAGCTATTACACTATTATTGATCATAAATCAAAAGTTTTATATAATTCCATTTTATTTGATGAAAATAATCTTGGAATGATATTAATTAATCCCAAAATTAATATAATTACTCAAAAAATTATCACTACTATTAAAGAGCAAAAGGAATTATTATCAAAGTTATATATTATCTTTAGTAAGAAATCCAGTTTATTTCTTCCCAATAAAGATCTAAAAGATATTATGACGTGTTCAAAAGAATTTGATACTCTCTCATCTAATTTACAAATATTAGATAAAAGTAGAGGTTCTTTTAAATTCTATGAGACAATTTTATTAGGGATAATAATAAATATGATAGAATCAAATATATTAAAATCGTCAATTCTATCTTAATTCATGTCAAAAGAAAAAATCTTAAGAGATCATTTCGAATCAATAGTATATTCTAAATCTGATTGGACTTTACTGAATTCAAAAAGAGAAAGAGCTATACAGCTTTTAGAAATGTTTGAAGGTTTAACACCTTATATTTATGGAAGTGTTGCTAGAGGGAATGTACATAAAAATAGTGATATTGATATTATATTTATTGAACCAATTCAATCATTCCGAATTGAATTTATTTTGAATAAAAACGGTTTTATGCATTATTTTAGAGAAATTATTATGGCAACACCAAAAGATTCAATAAAACTTTATATCTATTTAAGCGAATTGGAAAGTATTACTATTCCCTTAACTAAATTAGACAAAAAAGCATTAGAGTTTTATGATTTTGGGGGAAAAATAAATTTACAAGAACTAAAATTAGGTATAAGAGTGCCCGGCATTGATAAAAGATTAGTTTTCATAAAACCGAATCCAAGGGGACATGAAGAAGCTTCCATAATCAATAATGAGCCAATAGTTGCAAAAGAGTTAGGAATAAGTATTGAAACTTTAATGGAACGTAAAAAAGTTCTCCTAAAAAGAGAAAAATATGGCAGAACTGGTGTGTATTTAAAAAGAGAGATTGATATAAATGAAACAACTGAAGAAGTTCTAAAAAAATTATCAAATAAAAAGGCGATTATACGAAAAAAATTATATCAACGATAAAAAGGTTCAAGATCTCAGAAACTAAAGGAAATACTTTCTATATAAAAGGAAGAAACATCCCTAAAGGATGTCAACTTTGTTTAAGAGGAGCTAAAGTCGTTTTATTTTTAAATGGTATATGTCAAAATCCTGATCATTGTTCATGGTATTGCCCAATATCAGAAGAGAGGAAAGGAAAAGATAAAACTTTCGCTGATGAAATTCAAGTTTTCTCTCATGAGGATTTATTAATTGAAATAAACAAAATCAACGCGAAGGGAATGAGTATAACGGGTGGCGAACCACTTTTAGAATCAAACTTAGAAAAAACTCTTGATTATATAAAATATGTGAAGAAAATGAAAGGGAAGAAGTTTCATGTACATCTTTACACGAACGGTATTAACTTTAATGAATATATTGCAAAGGAATTAGCAGAAGCGGGTCTAGATGAGATACGGTTCCATCCTCCAAAAAATAAATGGGAACATATTAAATTTGCTTTAAATAAAGGAATTTCTGTAGGAGCTGAGGTTCCTGTAATTCCAGAATATGATTATAGCAAAAATCTTGAGGATTTTATTCTCTTGCTAAATAAAATTGGAGCTGAATTCATTAATTTGAACGAATTTGAAATATGTTATCCTAATAGTCAATATTTAAAAGCAAAAGGATTTAAATTAAAAAAAAATACTATTGCCTCTGTTGAAAATAGTAAAGAAACAGCAATGAATCTTGTTGAAAAATTAGCTCCTCATACTTCTCTTAAAATTCATTTTTGCACAATTAAAGCAAAAGATTATCATCAATTAAAAAACCGCTATCTAAGAAGAGCCAAAACAATTAAATTACCTTATGAGGAAATAACTGAGGAGGGGCTGTTGATATACGCCCAAATTGAAATTGCTGAAGAAATTTCGACAACTGCTAAAGAATTAATCTTGTCAAATTTTCAAATTCCTGAAGAACTAATAAGTATCGAAAAGAATAGAATAAAGTTGCCTTATTATATTGCTTTAACAGATGAATTTATCGATTTCTTAGAAGATAACAAATTAGAAGGATTTATAGAAGAAATTATCCCATTCAGAGGAAAATATTGTCAAATTACAGAGCGAACACCGATTAAAATATTTAAACAAGAAATCAGGGGATTTAAGTGAAAATAACACAAGTATCTTCTAATGATTTAAATAAAATATCTCTCTTGGAAAAAAAAGTATTTAATCAAAACGCTTTTTCGGAGGATTTAATTAAGAAATTAATCCGAAAAAATTTATTTTTTTTAAAATTAGAAAAAAATAAATTTAAAAAAGAAATCATTGGATTCGTTATTGTAGTCAAAGATAGACTAGATAGAGCGAATATAATCAACTTTTTAATTAATCCGAAATACCACAAAAAAGGGTATGGTTCTTGTCTTTTATACGATACTCTTCAGAAAATCAAAAAAATAAATGATATTAAAAAAATCATTCTAAATGTACAAGTTGAAAATTCTAATGCTATAAAATTATATCATAAATTTGGCTTTAAAATCGTACAGAAAATAGTTCAATATTACCAATCAAAAGAAGACGCATATTTAATGGAATTAGAAATTATATAAATCTATTTTCTATAAACTAAAACTTATAAATAAGTTTTTTTATATTATATAAAAAAAAAAAGGTGTTGTAGAAAAATGCCAATAGATAAAGAGCTTGAAAATGAAATTAAGAAAGGGGTATCTTTAGCCAAACCAGACGAATCAGAGATGAGAAAACGCGAAGAGGAAAAAAAGAAGCGTATGGAAGAATTAGAGAAAGTTAAACAAGCTTTAGGGGAACAATAACTCAGGTTAACTTTTTTTGTATATTTTTCTTTATTTTTTTTCTATTTTTTCAAATTTGTATCATCTTTAACTTAAATTAGAGTAATTCAATTTTTCTATTATCCATTATTTTAGTAATATAAGTATATTTTTTTGGAGTTTAGATTTTAATTTGAAAATTCTTGATTTTAATCAAAAGCAAGGAGAAATCACGATTAAAATAGATAATTTAAACGATCTTTGGACATTATACAACATCATATCAAAGAATGACAAAATAGCTAAGCGAACCCATAGAAGAGTCGTACTTAAAGAAGGTTCGAAAGGGGAACGAAAACCTATGTTTTTAAAATTAAATGTTGAAGATGTTTCCTTCCATGAGTTTTCAAATCGATTGAGAGTTAAGGGGACAATTTTAGAGGGACCAGATGATTTTGTGAGTTTTGGCACATATCATACCTTTAATATTGAAACTGGACAGAAATTAACAATAATTAAGGAAAAGTGGTCGCCCAACGAGATGAAAAGATTAAAACAGTCATCTAAATTTGAGACTAATTTCATCATATTAATGGTAGCCATCGAAACGGGACTAGCTACAATCGAAAGTATTACTAATTTTAGTCATAATAGAATCGCGACAATAAAATCCCATATACCTGGAAAAAGATATGAACAATCACAGAGAAATAAAGCTCTAACTGACTTTTTTGAAAACGTTAAAAAAGTTGTTGATGAAAATCTAAACTCGACTAGTATTGATTTAATTATTTTTTGTGGACCTGGAAATACAAGAGATTTACTATTAAATTATTTAAAAGAAAAATATAATCCAGAATATATACCTAAAATCAGAAGTATACATGCTAGCTCCGGTACGGAAAGTGCCATCCGAGAGACTTTAAAATCTAAGGAATTGGAGGGATTGAAGGAAAAAGTGAAAATTCTAAAAGAAACTGAAAAAATTGAAGAAATTTTTAAATTATTTAACACAGAGCCCGATTTAATTTCAATTGGTATTGATGAAAACAGCAAGGCTTCTGAGAAAGGTGCTGTTAAACAATTATTTGTAGCAGATTTATTGATACGAGGTACTTCAAAAAAACAAAAACTTAAAATTGAAAACATAATTACCAATGTGGAAAATTCTGGAGGCGAAATTGATATCTTAAGTAGTCAAAGTTCTACGGGTCAACAAATTATAGATTTAGGATCCATTGTTGGAATTTTAAGATATAAACTATAAAAATGCTACAAAATGAGTTTTAATACGATTTATATTGATCAAAATTCAGCTATTCCGCTTTATGGAGTCGATTTCATAGGTATAATTGATCGCGGAACAAACATCATTGAAATTAAACCTTTAACCTTATGTAATCTCAAATGTAAATATTGTTTCGTTAGTGCTGGAGATTATGATGCCAATTTCATCGTGAATTCCGATTATCTCGTTGAAAAACTTAATGAAATTGTTTCCATCAAGGGTAATTCTAACATTGAAATTCATATTGCTCCATATGGAGAGATTCTACTTTATCCTGAATTAGATAATCTCTTAAAAAAACTGTGGACTATCAAAGGTGTTGAAATTATTTCAATGCAAAGTAATGGAGTACTTTTAAACCGTCAGATTGTCAAAAATCTAGAAGATAATAAGCTTTCACGTATAAATATTAGCCTAAATACATTGAATCAAGAAAAAGCCGAATATTTATGCGATTGTAAAAATTATAATTTAAAAAATTTGATTAAAAATATTAATATTTTACTTAATACTAAAATAGACGTATTATTAGCCCCAGTCTGGTTTCCTGGAGAAAATGATAAGGATATAGAAGATATTATTAAATTTGTTACTACTTTAAGGAAGCAGGGTTTTTCTGAAAAAAAAATTCAACTAGGAATTCAGAAATATTTAATATATAAGACAGGTAGAAAATTAAAGAAAATTCGACCCAAATCATGGGGCTATTTTTATAAACAACTATCGAAACTAGAAAAGAAATATAATATTAAATTAAAATTGGGCCCTAATGATTTCGGTATTCAAAAAAGAGAAATGGCAATCCCCCTAAATTATAGAAAAGGGGATATCATAAAATTAAAGTTCGCTTCCATAGGGAGATGGCCTAATGAATGCATAGGAAAAATTACTAAAGATATTGGAATAAAAATACTTCTAAATAAGCCATTTCAATATTCGGATAATTTGTTGGGAAAAGAAATTAGAGCTAAAGTTATAAAGGCCAATTTTAAAGATAATATCATTACTGCTATCTTTCCTTTTTGATATTGAGCATAAAAATATAAAAAAAAAAAGGTATTATGATAATAATATAATGTAGGTAAAAATTCAAAATAAAAAATATTTGAGGGATTTAATAAAATGCCAATAATCACTCATGAAGATGAATTAGACCTTGCCAAAATGGAAAAAGAATTAGCTTCTCATCTTAAAAAGGTTGCGAGATTACAGAGAACAGTCTCAGATTCTCATATAAAACTTGCAGATAATATCGCAAAACTCAACATAGCACGACAAATGCTTAATAGAACATTTAGAGATGTATTAAAACAAATGCAAACGCTTGCCAGAGAGTCTAAATCCAATGTAAAAGACGAGGAAGTAAATCATTACCAAGATTTTATTCATAAGAACGATCAATACATCGAAGCAAATAACAATTATGTTAATGCGATCAAAGATCTAGCCATTCGAAAGGATGATTTAGCAGCCAGAATGGACTTATTTGCAAATGCCCTTACGGATATCGCTGGTAGAAGGTCAGGCGTAATAAAAAAAGCTTTAAGCATCGAGAAAACAAAGAATAAAATGATTGAGGGAAGTAAACTCACCATGCTAGAAAATGAACTAAATGATTTACAAAGAGATTTCGATAGGGCCAGAAATATTTTACTTAAAGAAATTGAACAATATGTTCAAACGAGAGATGAGCTTAATGATTTATGGCTAAAACTACAGAATTCTATCACTGAAATGAGTTAGGTTCTCTCTATTTCATACTTTTTTTCTATTCTTATTATTCAAGTTTTAAGATTTTTTTACATTAAAACATATTTTTATTAAATATAACTATTATATAATTATTAGAAAAATTTAATCTTTCAAAATATAATTATTAACTAAATTTATTGGTGATTAGACATAGCCGAAGAATTTGCAAGCTTCCTTGATAAAGCAAAGAAATCCCCAATAGAAGAAAAAGTAAATGCGTTTGGGGATATTGTTGAAAAAATAATGACAATTGTTTTACGCATACCTGACCTTGTTGACTCATCTTTAGCTGATTTAAAATCACAAATTTCAAATTTACAATCTAGAGTTAACACAATGACAAATGATTTAAATGCCATAAAAACTAGAAGTGGGATAGCTCCAGTCTCCCCTGGTGCAGCACCTATGGCGCCCTCTATTGGAGGTCCGCCTGGAAGTCCGCCTGGAGGTCCACCTCCACCACCCGGAGGTCCACCCGGCGGCCCACCCGGAGGCCCACCCGCCGGACCTAGTCGCCCTGCCAGTCCTCAAAGTCTAAGAGGGGCCATTATGGGTGAATTGAAGCAATTATTTGCAAAGCGGAAAAAATAGAAAAAGGAACTTTTTATTTTTCATAATTTTTATTCTTAATTTTATGTCAATTAGATAATATTATTGATAATCAGTAAGATATCATTTTTTTAATCAAAATTAAAATACTTAAAATCATAATAAATACTTAGCATTATTAGATAGATGATTTAGATCTCAAGTTGATTATAGTCATTGAAGAGTTCTACTCCAAAATTGGAAAAAACTACTCATGTAAGAGTAGTACATAATTCTCAGAGACAAATCCTTGAAATGCTATCTTTATTTCGAGTAATGAATAACTATTATCAAAAAAAAAGCGAAATACAAAACCAAATTCAACCTTTAATCTTTAAAAAGTTTAAAGAAGGATTAACAACTATTAAAAAAAAAGGAGATTGGCTTTTTACCATCCCAACTGCTCTTAATACATTAAGCGATGATTTTTTAAGTAAAACAGATTCATTTAGATTTCCGGATAGTATTATTTTATTTGAAGCTTGGATGAATTTAGGACTAGCTGCTCTTTACCCGAAAATAGTTTTGCACTTTAAATTTCCAGGATTATTGAAAGGAGAAAAAAATAGAAACGTATTTCAATTCATATTTGCTACCTCACGTGGATTTGGATTTCCAATCTATTTTGGACCTGAATTTTATAATTATCAACTCAAGATGGTAAAATTCATACAACCCTTTTTAAAATGGAGTTATACCGTATGCCACAAAGCGAATCAAGCAATTGTGCTTTTTAATAAGAAACTCAAGTCAAAAAGACATCATCCAGGTGAATTTGAATCAGTAATAATTTCAGAATATGATCATAATATTTTCAAAGGAGTTAACACCTTGCTACATGGTGTTTTTACCGGTGTGCCAAACAATTTAGGCCAATTTAAATCATTACAAGAAGCTCTTGAAAAGGTTATCTTTTCTTATACGATTGGAGATCATGCTATGAGCGTAAAAAAAGACGACTTTGATTCTGCGTCACAAAAATTCTTAAAAACTCCCTTGATCTCGCATGAATACATTGTTCAAAAGTATGATATAGATTTTTATTCATATATAAAGAAATTGATGAATTTAAACAAGCTTCTCACAAAAAAAATCTCAACTCTTAAACAAAAAAGGAAAAATGTGATAAAATACTTAAATTTTATTGATAAAATAAGATACTTTCTTGAATGCCTTATTCCAAATAAATATCTATCAACACAATTTTTTGTTCTCAAAAAATATAGTCAAAATATAAAATTAATGGAAAAACTCAGGGAATTCTTATGGACAACACCTTTATTTACACACACAGTCCATAGCCCCACTGAAAAAGAATTAAAATATAAACTATTAAGTAAGGATGAAAGCGAGGATGAGTTTGATCAAGAATCTATTAATTCAATATTATTAACTCTTATTTATAAATTCGAAAAATCACAGGCATTTAAATTTGAAGATGTTGAGGTTACAAAAGTAATAAAAGATCTAAGAGATGAAATGGCTAAAATGTGGCTTTATTTTAAAGAGAGACATTTTCGTTATGCTGTTAAAAAATTAAATGAATTAAGTTCCTTTTCCTTAAATGATGAAAACTATATGGTAAAAATAAATGAATATTTAGATAAACTCATTCCAATCATTTCTATTTATGAAATCTTTAACAGGCCTCTAGTCGAATCTGTGTATCCTGAATCAAGTCCCCATACAAATCGTCTAGGGAGCTTTCTAGCTAGATTTTTCTCATCAAAATATAATCCTTTGGGAGTTAATTTGATGAATATTTTCAATAATTTAGCTTATTATAATTGGAACTACTTTATTAAACATCAAAAAATGAATAATAAACAGTTTTTTAATTTTATCTTAAAATTGCCAATTTGGACTCACATTCCTTCAAATGTTAAAACAAAGATCTTGAGCTATAATTCTTAATAAAAGGATTCAAGCAGAATAGGTATTGTTCTGAACCCAAACCATACTAGGTTTTAGTTTAAAATCTTAAGCTAGAATTCTAAGAAGCCTGGATCATCGAAAATATCCTTAATCTTTTTCTCCTTTTTCATTGAACTTTCATCGTGTTCAGTAAACAATGACTCATCATCAGTTTTAATGCCTCCCTCTAATTCACTTGCCTCTAAATTTAATAGGGCATCTTTCTCTTTTCTTTTATATTCCTCCGCCCTTACCTTCCATTTATTAGCCTCATCTATATCAACGTTTTCTTCATCTTCTAATGATTCAGCTGCTTTAGCTCTGCATATATCAGATAATACTGAATAACAAAAGGCTAAATCCCCCCATTCTTGGTCATTTCTCAGTTTTTCAATACGCTTTTCTAATCTTAAAAGTTCTTGATCTGCATAATAAATATCAATAAAATCTCCAAATGCATCGACAGGTTCTGATATGGAATTCACTAATACATCTTTAGTTAATCCGCAATAACCACATTTTACAGTTGCTATCGCAGATCTTCTAATATTTTCC
>JBHLNT010000324.1:0-3437 GCA_048941265.1 Promethearchaeota archaeon | reverse complement strand
CAATTCTTCGGAACTGCTCCCAATCGATACTTAGTCATCGAATATTATCAGGTGGTAGACTATTCTGACGAACTGCCAATCGGAGATTGTGAAGTGATCCTCTATGAGCATGGAAATATCACATTACAGTATAAAAACTTATATGATCATATCTATCCAACTATAGGTTTAGATCATGGAGATTTAACTAATTACAATTATTATGATCCCGATTTGCCCTTGACTGATAAAGCGATCAATTTTACGTTTAACTCGATGATAGAATGTGAATATGGCCTTATTGTTAATGAAAATGATGAATTCATGTATTTAACGAAAGAGATTAACCATGCCCAAATGGACTATTATTTCGGGACTTCATGGGAGGTTGATTGGGGGCTGCTTCCCGATATGAATTCCAATGAAATTATGAAAATTAATATAACTTCCATAGTAGATAATACTACTCACTGGGATATTGATTATGATATCTGGGATTGGATACCTCGATTAAGCTCCTTTTCTTCCGTTGCTGATAGTACCGGAAATATTCTTATTCGACAGGAACCAGCAGATTATCCAGATCCACACTATTTACCAAATACATTTCCTTTCATTTTGCCAAATAATACGGGGGTCTGGATGGTGAGAGCAAATTTAGATCCTTTTTATGAGGACTTCGAGTATGAAAATGATTCTAACATTACTATAATTGAAGCAGATAATTTCCTAGCATTTGATGAGGTGCTTCATTGGGAAGCTCATTATGATGAAAAAGGGATTCTTGAATTAATTGATGTATCTATTATCAATTATTATCACATGGATCAAATAAATAGGATTTTTCGAATGGCACGGATCATCAATGTTACAAAACCTTCCTATATTGGGGTAAATGAAGGTGATTCTTTTGAATATAGAGTATCATATATACCGGATAATGCACCTCCATCTGGTGGCATTACATTGGGATTTGATCGAATAAAACTATTTGTTGGAGTTATCGCAGGAGAAGACCCTACGCTTAACCGTACACTTATTTATTTCGATTATGGGTTCTTTATCCCAGGATATAATATGTTTAGCATGACGTATAATTCAAGGGGATTTTTATATCGCAATACCACCTATTCCAAGCTAATATACTCAGGATTCATATTTTCTTTCATTGTTGCCACAAATATCAATTGGACAATATTATGTGAAGATATACCAGGCTCAACGCCATTATCTAATGGTTTTCATATAGAGATGGGAGGTCAATCTATGACTTACACCTTCAATTCTAATGGAGTCCTAAATACACTTTCATATGGATATCTTGGCGAAGATTATCTAATAATTTATCTTTATAAACCTAGTCCTGGAGCCGGTGGTGGGGATGATGACGATGGAGGTAAGGAGGAAGAAGAGACAATCCCTGGATATAGTCTCTTTATCGTATTTGGTATACTAGGTGTCGCTACTCTCGCTCTAATAAAAAGAAAAAGTAAATCAAATAAGTAAATCAATTTTTTTTAATTTTAATCGTACAACTATTTACCTAAATTGAGTTAATATCCATTAAGTCATAAGTGTTTGACAAAATAGAAAGATGAATTTAGTGTTTAACATTCTCTTTATATTTACTACATTTTTTAAAATACTTATTACATCTATCGCAGTTCTCTGCTTTATCACACTTCTTGGAATAGGGACAGCATATGTTTTCGTTATATAAGGTAATTTTTACTCTATGTAATCTTTGTTCTATCTCCTTTCTCATGATATTTATTTCCTTTAGCATTCATTAAAGGAGAATTAAATCTCTATAATTGATTATTACCCTTAATCTAGTATAAATGAGATTTACCAAATCGGCAAAAATAAGTATGAAAATGAAAAATTACATTATTGGGCAGTTAATCAGGTGTCAACTCATCAAGATCGGATAAATCGAGTCCGCTATCCATTGCTTCTGGAATCTCTGAAAGGAACTCATCTAATATTTCCTTAAGTTCATCCCCAGATCTTTTCAAAATAAGCCTAATTAACCCAATATTTATGTCAGGGTCACTAATTAGGCAAAGTACACCCTTAAATCCGCACGCGGCAGCAAATATCTTTCCACCAGAAAATTCTGAAGTAACTATATCAAGATCGCCAAGCTCTAAATTTTTACCTTGTTCTTCACTAGCACAGAAAACTGCTGACGCTATTGCTCCAATTCCATCTACATCAGCGGGAAAATAAGAAAATTTTGAAACACTTGCGATTGTTAATCCCGTTCGATCAACCAAAATGACTTTTTTTATACCGCTTTCAGACTTTATAATCTTACTAAGAATATTGTCGAATGATTTAGTGTTTTTACTGCACTTCCGTTATGGAAATGCATCTATACTCACTAATCATCGCCTCCACTCTTTTTATTAGTCGATATGTTTTATCCACCTTTTAACTTTAATTTGTGATTTTTATTTATTCTTATAATTAATATGAAATTAACATTATTAAATTCTTATGAATTAATAGAGACAACATCTTTATAAAAAATTATGTATTTATTAATTCTTCTTATTATCAAATTTTCCCATGAATAAAAGGACAAGATTTTAAGCATTTAATTATCTTTTAGTGAAATACTTGTTAACTAATTATTATTATTCTAAATAAGGAATCTTTTTACCAGAGTCCTCAAATAATAGCTGAATTCTTTTTTTTAATAAAGAAACTTGATTTTCGAGATAAACCAATTTCTCATGAGAATCTTTTGTATCTTCTTCTATTCCATATTTTTGGTATAAGTAATCACTCTGTATAGAAGTTTTCTCTCATTCTCTTTTTTCATGGTCATATTCTCTAATCGATTCTTGAATATTTCTCAAAATTGTATTTTTTCTTTTCATATCATTTAGATGTTTTTTTCGTTCATCTTTCCCAATATTAAAATGAAAAGACAAGAAGGATTTAGAGATTAAAATAAAAAAAATCTTTTTCTCAGGACCAAAAAGGATAAGCAATGCTTTTTCCGTCTCTTTGATGATGAATCCTTCTACCGAGACTATATTTCCCTTTGGAGAGATTGTAAGCCATTTTGAACTAAAGGTCAGGATATTTTGTGCTGTAACTCATGATGGACCTCCAATACCTCCTCCCTCTAATCACACTCCTTCAAATACTCAAATAACTCGACATTCAGGCAATATGTCTATTCCAAGTGCCAAGAATTTTGAGTAATATAAAGTATTTATAAATAAGCGTTTTAGGTAAAAAGAAAAGTTGCTTGAGAAAAAATAAAAATAAATAAAGTATTTTTTAGTATTTAAACTCCTTAATTTTCTTGCTTTTAGTTCGTATGATTAGTAGCGCTGAAATAACAGAGAATACTCCTATAGTAATTATGAGATCATAACCCGGAATCGCTTCAGCCGCGGTATCATCATCTCCACCACCTCCTCCCCCGCCTCCCCCACCTC
>JBHLNT010000323.1:0-3440 GCA_048941265.1 Promethearchaeota archaeon | reverse complement strand
TCAGTAGAATGTGAAGAAAAAAATGGAATGCATATATGGGAGGATTTTTTTATTGTTGAGACATTGGATAAAGAAACTTATGAACCAGTTAGTGAAGGTGAAGAAGGTGTACTTGCTTTTACAACTTTAGAAAAAACTGGAATACCTTTGATAAGATATATAACCTATGACATAGCCACTTTCACTAAGGAAAAATGCGCATGCGGAAGAACCTGTGGAAGGATGAGTAAGGTAACTGGCAGAGCAGATGATATGTTAATTGTGAGAGGGATTAATGTTTTCCCAAGTCAAATTGAGCATGTATTATCATCTATACCAGGTGTGGCTGGTTATTATCAGATTATCATTGATAGGGATATCATAGATTCACTTGCAGTTCAGGTTGAATTGACCCCCGATACATTTTCAGATGAAATGAAGGTTTTGGAAAAATTTAAAGATAATATTGAAGTAAAGCTTTATAATATTCTCCAAGTTAGAGCAGATGTAGAATTAGTAGCTCCCGGTACATTACCCCGAACTGAGGGTAAGGCTAAACATGTAATAGATAAACGAACTAAAAATATATAAGAGGTTAAAAAAATTGTTAAAACAAATAAGTGTATTTTTACCAAACGAACCTGGAATTTTAGCAAAATTTACCAAAGTTTTGATGGACAAAAAAATTAATATGAGGGCAATTAGTGTGGCTGAGACTGCAGATTTTGGGATATTAAGAATTTTAGTTGACAAAGTAGATGAATGTATTGAAGTTTTGAAAAAAAACAACTATTTAGTAACTACAACCGATGTTATTGCTGTTGATGTTCCAGATAAACCTGGAGCGCTTCATGAAATTGCTAAGCTCTTAGGAGATAATAATATAAACATTGAATATATCTATTCAACTCTCGTAAAAGATGAAGCGATTATTGTACTTCGTATTGATAATATTGACAAAGCTGTAGAAGTCCTCAAGAAAAAAGGAATTAAACTGATAGAGAAACAAGAATTTTAATTTTTTTTTCTATATTTTTCCTACTATTTAAATAGAGCAAAGTTAAAAGTTATAATTAATTTGTTAAAACAGAACTTTTTCAGATTTTTTAATTATAAACTTAAATTTAAAAGATGTTAAAACAACTCTCTGTATGGTTACCTAACAAACCTGGAATGCTTAAAAAGTTTTTAGATGTTTTAATTGATCATAATATTGAACTGCGAGCTATAACGGTTGCTGAAAATGAAGAATATGGAATACTTCTGATATTAGTTGATAAACCAGATGAATGCATAAAAGTTTTAGATGAGCTGGATTATCCTGTTTCTGAAACTATGGTTCTTGCTGTTAAATTAAAGTCTGAGAATAATGCGATCAGTCTTCAAGAAATATCAAAGATTATTGGGGAAAACAATATCAATATTGATTATCTCTATTCTACACTGGTAAAAGATGAGTCACTTATCATATTGAAAGTGGATAATAATGAAAAAGCCATAGATGTTCTAAAAGAAGATGGATTTATTTTAGAGGACAGAGAAGCAATCTAACATTATTTTAATTAATTAAGACGTTATATTTTGTGTGATCATCTAAAATGATAACAGAAATTAGTGTTTTCTTACCAAATAATCCTGGAGTACTTGCGAAATTTATTGATCTATTAAATATTAATAGTATTCATATAAAAGCAATAACAGTTGCAGAAACACCTGATTATGGGCTCCTATTAATTTTAGTTGATAGTCCTGAGGAATGTATTGAACTTCTAGAAGAAAATAATTATGAATTATCAGCTACCACAGTTCTCGCAGTTAGACTTTCTGAAGATCTCAATGCATTATTCGATATCGCAAACGTGTTAGGAAAAAATAGTGTAAATATCGAATATTTATATATGACAGTAATTTCGGGTAATACTATTATGATAGTAAGAGTTGACGATAATGATAAAGCAGAGGAAGTACTTAAAGAAGAGGGTTTTTTACTATTTTCAATTGAAGAACTATAGTCCTTTTTTGAAATCTTTTTAATAAATCGCTCAAAAGAGAAAAATGTTATTTATAGAGATAAACTCCTTTAGCTTTAAGTGCTTCACTTGCTTTTTCCACATCACTCACATGAATAATGAGCACATTAGTCTTTTTTATGAAGCTACTATAGAGAAAATCGATATTCACATCATTATTTGCTAAAGTTTCCGCTACTTTTTCAATTTCCTCAGAACTACTAGGATTATGGGGGAGTAATACTCCAATAACATCTTTTGAAGAGAAATTATAATCTTTTTGTTTTAAAAGATTTATACATTCATCAGATTTATCCACTATGAATAAACATAAACCCGGAACTTGGGATACGGTTATTGATAGAATTAATATATTATCATCATGTAACATTTTCGTAAATTTTACAAGTTCTCCAGGTCGATCCACAAGATTTACAGAAATTTGAGTTAATACCATTTTAAATCCTTTTTCATTCTCTTTACTTAATTACAAGTAACATTAATTCTATTCTTTTAAGAATTTAATAATAATATAAATATATTTCGAAACATAATGAAAGATTAAAGTTCTGATTTTTCATCTTATAAAATATTTGATGCTTGATAATTCGGTATAAAAAAAGCCCTTATTAATCAATAATTTCATTTACTAAGATGATTAGATTTCATGGAAGAAGATTTTAATAAATTGTTAAATGTATACAAAAAGATCAATTTAAGATTGAGAGGGTAATTCTTCATTTCCTTTAAATTTTTTAAATAAGGTAAAGGATGAGAGGAAAAAGACATCCAAACTCCTAAAGTAAAAGAGCCACTAGTTAACCCTTTAATTTGTTGTGATCCATTTTAAATATATACAAATTTGGTAGAATTATACGCAACCTGAAATGGTAAGGAAGGTAATTCTCTACTTCTCAATTTTTATAATCAATTAAAAATAAACTTTAATATAGAAATTGCTTTTGCAATATTTGTTTAAGAATGCATTCTTTACAATTTGAAAAGCTTCTAATGACATTAAAATCGGGATACATCTCAGAATTCATAAATCAAGTGGATAAATTTACAGAAAAAAGACCTTCTTATATTCCCGATTCAGAAGATTATGATAAATTCAAGAATATTCTCGAAAGCACTTATTATTATGCTCTCTCCAAATGCTTGGTTTCTAGTCGATTTAATGAATTTGGTCAACTATTTAATTATTCTGACAAGTTAGGAATCTTTATTGATATCTCTAATATTAATATTGCCGAAATAATTACTAAATTACATATAGAGGGACTAAATGCTGGAGATAGAGGCAGAATTATTAAACTTGTTAGATTTTTTAATAAATACAGCTTATTTGAGAGAAATTTAACTACGGAGCAAGTAAAAATAGTTCAAGAAATAAAAAAAAATGACAAACTTCTTTCCATTAACTTAAAGGATTTATTTGGAAGTGTTTCG
>JBHLNT010000105.1:0-14267 GCA_048941265.1 Promethearchaeota archaeon | reverse complement strand
AGATCACTTAAAGATAATTTGTATCCTGTATTTTGCATCTCAATCCAATTTTGTAGGAATTCCATGGGAATTTCTTTTGACCAGTGATGAGTACGTAAATATTGATATAATTTCTGAGGATTATATAATTGTTCTAAGTCTAAGTTACTTGGATTTACTCTATTACTTCGATATTCATGAAGCAATTGAACAAATTCTTTAGCAATATGTTTATTTAAAGAAATTATCGATTCATATTCTCTCAATATCTCGTTTAATTTACCCATTTCTTTGAGTTCAAAGTTAGATTTTTTAATAAATTCCTTCTTATTCTCAAGATTTATTTTGGGAATCTCAATTTTAAAATAATGTTTAGTAAAGTCTAATATTTTGACCCAAAATCTTGAATCATAATCTTTTAGAATTTCTGGAAGATTCTCGATAAAATTAGGATTACTATTAATTTCCATAAAAATCTTTGTCGCAACAATTTTGATTTGTTGAATTTTTTCATATAATAAAGTTTCATTTTCAGAGGAGGAGATTAAATGCTTTTCAAATTCTAAATCAACAGTATTTAAATCGAAATTAAGAAACATACTATTTTTTTTATTATAGAAAATAAAACTGTTTCCGTTGATTACTCTTCTAACGTCCTCATTTGTATTGAGTATACATCGGATATCAGCAATTTCGATTATATCTTTAATTTTATCAATATCTAAATTGTATATGAAAAAAAAAGTTCTATTTTGAGAATAAGAATTGTTAGCCTCAAATTCAATAATTTCTTTTATATTATATAAGGCTGTAGATTCCAAATCAATAACATTATATCCTACTGTGAATAATTCAAGCGCATGTAAGTGTTTTAAATCCACATAAGGAAATATAATTAAGTTTTTTTGCTGAAAAAATAGAATATTCAAGAACTCTGGTTGAACAAAATCAATACCTGTATCCAATAGAATCACAAATACACTAATTAAGAATTTTAAAGAACCTACAAATTGAAATAATTAAAAATGACTTGAATTATAAGATCTTGAAAGCATTTAACTACATTTTTCCCTTGTAGGGCAATCACAGGATATACAACACTCGTCCCATCAGGATATTTATCTTCTCCTGATAAGCCCAATTGTTTTTTGAAAACTTCTATAGGAATGGCATTTTCTAAATCTCTTTTATTTAATTGAATGATATAAGGTATGTTTTTATTTTTTGTAAAACTTATGAGTTCTCGGAAGCTACGTTTATTTTGTTCAATCATCTCAGGATCGGAATCTCCCACATATATTATACCATCTGCACCATCAAGCACATATTCCCTGGTAGATAAAAATCTTTCTTGTCCAGTACATGTTACAATTTGAGTAATAATACTATATTTTTTTTCATTAATATCAAATTTAAATGAAAGAAATATTGAATCTTGCCATAATGTTCTCCCTTCAGAAGTCTCAATAGAAAACCCACTGGTTAGCTTCATATAATGAAACTTCTCTTTTAATCTCATAAAATTAGTAGTTTTTCCAGATTCACCAGGCCCCCAATACACAATTTTAAATTGGATTATTCCATCACAATCTCTAAAGCTCAATGTTTCATTAGTATTTATGTTATTTTTATCGGTGTTTTTAGAATTTATCATTCTTCAATCACCATTTTTTAAGATGTGGTACTTATTTTATCGCTAAAAATCTCCTGCTTGAGTTTTTTTATATGTTCTTTAAGCTCCTTTTCTGACATTTTCAACGTATTTTTTATAGACCCACTTTTTTCTATTTCATTTTTAATTTTTAGGCCAAATCGACTCATTTGTAATATAATTACACCAACATTTACGTCTTTATCCGCCAAAAGTACGATAAGAATTTCCCTTTGACCTTTCTTCTGTATTGTCACTTGACCTATAGATCTCACAAACAATTGTAAATTATTATAAATGAGCGATGCTCGATCTAGATAATCCGCGTCAAAAAAATCCTGCCCTTGTCGAGAAACTCCATACAGGGCAGCACCTATGGAACTTAAATCCCAATAGTTTAATGTACGATCAAATCTAGAATCAATAGCGATGATTTTAGCATCTTGATCGATGGCGATAAGGCCATAAATATAACCCTTTCTTGTTAGTTTGCCATAGTTATCCCTTACTTCATCTAAAATTTCAGATATCTTATTTTGATATAAAACCTTTGGTACAGTATTTATTGTCATTATAATCGTGATTTATTTGAAATAATTATAAGTAAAATAAATCACGAGTATTTAAAGAAAAAATTGTGATAAAACCTCGTCGTCTTAACTGATTAGCTCCTAAAAATATAAAAATCTAACTTATTTTAAACTTTCTTATAAATAATTGCGATACTTATCCTTAAATAATAATTTAATTCTTAATTAATTGTGAATTTCTTATGAAAGAAATTTCATTTTGTTGAGTAAATTTGTTAAACTTTACCTTCACATTATAAAGTTTAATTTTTTCTCCTTGATTTATACGTTTTAGATATTCAATGGCATTCAATCCCCATATTGCCACATTAATAGACGATGTGTCATCTTTCAGTACGAATTTAAAAAGAAAAGTTTTTTCCCCATTATCTAAATTGAATTCTTTGAATTCCAATATATTTTCTATAACACCTTCTATAGATTTTATAAAACCATCAAAATTTTTCAGATCTCGAATTTTTAGATTTTTTTTTTTAGTAAAATTGATTTTATGTGTTTGATTTAGCAATGGAAATTTCTTTAAATCAACATCATTTGGAGCAAGAATTATCTTTCCCTTTCGTCCTAAATGGACTTCTAAATTATTATTAATACCTCTCTTGGAATATCCCCCTATAATCCTTATAATCTCTCCTTTTTGAAAATAAGTATTTTCCATAATTTTCGATTGATCTCCCCATAGAACAATCTTTATACGACCAGTACCATCACTAATCAAAAATGAACCAACAATACCCAAAGTATTATCTTTATGAACAAAATTTCTTATTCCAAATTTTTTTTCAATTCGCCCTAATAATACGATATTTGTTAGATTTTCTTGAATCTCAGAAATTCTAATTGTAAATTCATCATAATCGATTCTTTCTTCAAATTCATCATATAATTCTGAATCTATATACGGTGAATTAACTTTTAGATTATATTCTTTAGCAATTAAAAACAATATAGCTTCTTTTGACATAAATCCTTGAAATTCTTCTGCTTTAGTCTTGATTTTTTGCTCAATCTCCATTAAACTGAGACCAACACCCATCAGTGCCTGATATATATCATCAATTTCATTATACATAATTTTTTATCAAAGGAATTAATCACAACTAAGTCCAATTAGTTTAAATTAATTTTTTTTTCCTGTATTTAAAGAAAAAATTTTACTGATATATCGAATGAGTGAAGAAACATAATCTTCTTCTTAATCTATTTTTAAGATATTTTTAGTTCTATGAAATGCATATGCCGAACAATTGCATAAAGTTCTAATATTTTTTTGGAGAATCCTTTTGTTATTGCTACTATTTTTATCTGTAGCATAAATGATAATAGCAATCTGAGTAGATATACGAGGCCAAAAGGAGTTAAGAACTAAGAAAGACTGTAAAATCCTTAAATTTTTTTTTGCCCTTTTGTAATCGAAGATGGGAGCTATACGATGGACTTTATGCAAATATATTCTAACTTTTCGGTTTAGATTCTTTGGATTATGCTTGATTTTATTTTTATCTAGAAATTTTCTCAAACTTTTGATATTATGAAATAGATTCTCAGTATAGAATCTTACGAGATGTTTTGAGATTTTCATTTCTAAGGATATCTTAATATATTCATTTTCAGTTATTAGTTTTATCATATTATTATTGTTAATTAGGGAAATGTTTCGAAAAATGTAATTTAAGACTTTAATCTCACTTTCTTTATGTCTGAATCGAGAATTTTTTAGCAAATAGTTTTCATTTGATTGAGAAAGAGATTCATTGATAATGTTCTTTCTTTTTTTATTTGATTGGATCATTTTATGCTACTAACAAAATAATTGTTTAATTCTTATCACAACGAATGTATTTAAAGAAAAATAATTAAAAATCCGACAAAATGATTCCACTCAGAATTAAGAAGAAAATTAAAGTTAAAATGACATATCTATTGTTTTTTGAAATAATTTCTGGGGATTTTTGCTTTTAAAAGAGCTTATACATTTGTGATAATTTTGGATGAGCTTTTTTAAATTATGTTCCACTCTTTCATTATTTAAATTATGATTTTTACATAGAAGTTCTATTACTTGCGAACTATTTGGAGGATCCCAGTAAATATCTTTAAATTTTTCTAACACCTCTGGAAAAAGAAATATTTTCCTAACTTCTTGTAGAACTTCAGGAATTAAATGATCAAATTGATATTGGTATGATTTGTTAAAAATGACATTTTCTAAATTATTATATTTTTTAATTAGTTGTAAGGCTGTTTTGGGACCAATTTTGTTTACACCATCATTATAATCAGTTCCTATTAAAATAGCTAAATCAACTAATTGGAATAGGTCAATATTTAATCTTTTTAAGTTAGTTTCTAAGTTTATTAAGACAGTTTCAATTTTTTTATAGGACCATTTACCATGAACTTTTCTCCTTAAAGATTTAGATAAATTCTGTATTATATAAGGACATCCGAAAATTAAAGAATCAAAATCCTGGGAATTAGCATAATCTGCTACGTTATTTTTAACTAAATAGGCGCATTGAGATTCCGCTGAAGCAGGTGAATCAAGAATAGGAATTCCTAAGTCATTGATAAGCTGTTTTGACTCTTCTATGATATTAGACCATAAAAATTCTTTTCCTAATGAGATTTTTCGGGCTAATATAGTATTACCACTTTTTAAAGCAGCTTGATACCATTTTTTGACAACTCGAAAATCGTTAAGATAATCTTTTGAAATTATACGCTTTAATTCAGAATCTCTTCCGTCAAAACAAAAAATAGGTAATATCTGATTACTGTAATAAAAATTCACCCTATATAGTATACCATATAAATGAGAAATTGCTCTTTGGGTACGATCAACTATCAAATTAGGTGAATACATTTGTCTATCTTTATATGAAAAAGTAAAAAAACTGAAGATTATGTTAGGAGCATCAATAGCAATTATTTTTCTGTTTAATTGCTCTAAATCAATTTTTGATCTTTGAATAATTTCTTGTATTTTTACTCCCATGAAATTTTATTTAAGACTATAACTATTAAAAGAAAAAATTGAGGATTTCTAACCTTAAAATGAAATCCAAAATAAGTAAATTATTTGAAAGACCTCTTAAAAGATATTCAATCTTTTTTTTTTGAATTTGTTTTTATAACTTTTAAAACTTCTAACTTTTCCTCTATTGAGAGAATATTGGACTCATCATCAAATAGTGCAAAGTCTTTTTTTTCAAATTCAAGATGGCATAGTGGACAATCAAACGTGTCTCCATAGTCGATTATTCTCTTATTTTTACAACGAGGACAATGGAGTTTCTCTTTCATAATTAATAGTTTCTGTCTGTATAGTATATATTACACTACACGATTATTTAAACTTCTTCTATTTTGTTATTTATCAGTAATAATTAACTAAAATTAATAATTTCTGAAAATAAAGAGTTTTAGAATAGTATATACATAGTTTAAGAATTTAGCAAGGTTTTTGCAGATTTTTGCCACTCAAGTACCTTATTTAAAGATATTCCACTTACTTTTGCGGATATTTCATCTGGATCAACAGATATTAAATCATATATCGTAGAAATACCATTTGCCATCAAATTTTCGGCTGTTCCTTTACCTATCCCCTTCACATTCGTTAATGGAATTTCGCTAGAAGATATGCTATCTTCATGGTCTTCATAAAGTTTTTCTATTTTAAATTCTAAATCCGATTCTTCTTGAGGAATTAGGTCTACATTATCTGTATCAGCGATTCCCGCACTTGTAATATAAAACTCACATTCCTCTGGCGGTAAATCAGGGGCATCAACTATAACTGCTCTTCTTTTTAAAGAATTATTAGAAGAGAATCCTTTTGTTTTAAACATTACTCTGAAATGACAGCCATGGGCTACTATATTCCCTCCAATTGCGTCATCAGCGGAAAACATTCCCACCATTTTGGTTGCTACTTGATTAGTGAGCAATATGGCACAATTGTATGTTTCTGCTACCCTTGATAATCCATGAATCATATTATTTAGCACACCTTGCCTTTTTGCAAGAGAGCCTATCCCAATATATTCATTACGTAAGAGAGCCATTAGACTATCTAAAATTATTAATCTTACATTTCTAGTCTTACAAAGAGTCTCGGCTTTCATTATCATTTGAGTTTGATGATCTGAACTATATATTCTCGCGTGGTATATTTTAGAGAGCACCTCATCTTGGTTCAGTCCAAATCTTTTAGCAATTCTCTTAATTTTTTCCTTAGAAAAAGTATTCTCTGTATCAATATACGCTACAGATCCTTCGATACCACCTCTCTCTTTGGGTAATTGGATTGTAACTGATAGCGTATGAGCTAAATTTGTTTTTCCTGATTTAAAGGGTCCATAAACTTCTGTCAATTTACCAGTTTGAAACCCGCCTCCTAAGATTTTATTAAGTTCTGATGACCCTGTAGTAAAATATTCTACATTTTCTTCCATCTCTGAAGCCTTAGTAAAATCAGTCATCCCTAAAGCATTTCTTGCATTCCATATGAGTTTCTTCGCTGTTTTTTCCCCTAATCCGTCAATTTCTGAAACTACATTAAAAGGAGACATTGCTAATGCTTCAGCAGTGCTTATCCCATTTTCATGTAATAGCTTTATCTGTCGAGCATTAATACCTTTTATTTGACTAATGTCTGACATTTTCAATTCACATGTTAGAATTTTTAAAATTAAATATAATTCGATTTATTTAAAGGAAAAAAAAGAAAAAGAGAAATGAACTTAATTTTTTTTTAGAAAAAGAGTTCCATTAGAATGAATATTTAAAGATTCTGTGGTAAAATCTAATAACATTAAAATTTAGTTTATTTCTCATTTTGTTAAACTCTAATTAATTTAATTATATTTAAAGGAAAAATATAAAAAATACCACAAAAATTTATTTCTTAGCCTCAACTTATCCTTAAAATGTTTTTTTAAGGTAAAACTTCTGAGAGTTAAAGTTTAAATTATTATTTCGATTTTTCTAAATTTAATATTTCTTAAAAAAATATTTTGATTAAAAGTAAATGAAAATAAATGGAATATTTTTTGATTTATATGGAACGCTCTTGATTTATAAAGATAATCCAAAAGCTTGGGAAGATTGGATATCAACTTTTTATAATTGTTTGAAAAATTATGGTTTAAATTTGCCAATTGAATCTTTTGCGACTAAATGTGATGGATTTTTTGGAAGAGATGAACCTAGTCTACAAAATGACGGATTAACTATTTATGAGCGTCGAATCCAGAGACTTTGCAAAGATTTGAGTTTAAATTTGAATAATAATCAGCTAAGATTTACTGCAAATTCTTGTTTAAATGCATGGCATGAGTATGTTTCTCTTGATCCAGAAACAATTCCAGTCTTAAAGGAATTTAAGAAAAATAAAAAGATTGCTCTTATTTCAAATTTTGATTTTCCACCCCATATTTATTCACTCTTGCGAGATATGAAGCTTTATAGATATTTCGATTCTATTATCATATCCGGGGAAGTTGGCGTAAAAAAGCCAGATCCAGGGATCTTTTCTATTGCGCTCGAACGAACAGATCTTAAAAATAATGAAGTAATCTACATCGGAGATGCTCCAGAAGATATACAGGGTGCTAAAGCAGCAGATATACATCCTATATTAATTCAAAGAGACCCGTTAACCCAAGATTGTTTAATTACAGATTACTTAGCGATCCAAGATTCACTAAAGGATTATCAAACTAATTTGATCTTCAAAGAGGTTCAAAAAATTTCAAACTTAAAAGAGTTATTAGAAATAATTTTATAATAAAAAGGCTGAACATATATTTAATGTAATGGTTTTACTTTAAAATTATCCAGCCAAAAAAATCCCTCATCTTCAAGTCGATACTTAAAAATCCATCTAATTCCATTAAAAACAACGGACATTTTTTTATCATTAGTTATAAAATACCGCGTTAAACTAATAATTAGAGAATCAATTCTTTCATATAGTTTATATAAAAAAGGAACTTTTTCCGCTAAATTTAGGTCATATGATACCTCATGAATTAATATTAAAATTATATCTTCTCTCATACACAATAGGATTAAGGGTAAGAGATAAGAATTGAAAAAATCGTTTAAAATCGAAATTTTTCTATTAATATCATCAGCTTTAAAAATCTGATATCTTAGATGATGTGAAATATTGTCTATAACTACGAATTTCAAACCAGGTGGCAACATCATACCCCCATTGACAATATTTTCTATGATCTTTGTTTGTGAATGATAATTTTTGCATATCCTTTTTTTTGGAGTAATGAACATATGTTCTTTAAGATAATATAATTTCTCTGGAAAAAATTCGAAGATTTTATTAAGCCTTCTATTTGGAAAAATTTCACTGGCTTGTATCCAAATGCAAGAATTCTTATAGGGCCTATATTGAGTTATTAAATTTCCTACTAATTGCAGGGCGAGTGTTGTTTTTCCTGTACCAGAAGAACCTGCGACTGAAACGATTTTTTTTAAGGATATTAATTGTTCCAATCCTCTAAAAATTGCTTCTTGTTCAATCATTCTAACCTTTTAATAAGTCAATTACTTCTTCTTTGATTTTATCAATACTGTTTTGACTTTCACTTACTCTATCCTTAATAATTTTATCATACGTCTCATCTCTTTTATGAGATGGTTCCATAACTTGTTGAAGTAAGACCAATGTAATTAGATCATCCAATTTATCGTTTTGCTGCCTGTTTCTGCCGCTAAAAAACATCCCACGATTATTTAATCCACTATTTTTTCTTGACTTAAAAAATATATAAATCGCTAAAAATAAAACTACAATAACAACAGCAAATACTGGATTTTGCTGATAAAACATTAAAAACGCTATAATTAAAATAAAATAAATGAATATTTTCATCCTTTTATCACCAATCAATTATAAAAACATGTGAAATAAGAATCTCTTAAATTTTGTTAATTGATACTAATAAAATAATATAAAGAAAAAATTTGAGAATTGATAATTCAATTAAAAAAAAACTTTATTCTTGAATTTAAATAGTACTTGTCTAAAATGAGTTATAGTTTAGCTCCATAATTATTTGAAGTTTCTTAAATTTTTTCCCCTAAACAATTATAAGTCAATATTTCATATAAATGGTTTTAGCTTGTTTTTCCAAGAATTAATTTCTGAGGAGTGATTAATAGATCACTTAATTAAATTTTTTGTTCGATAGAACAAAATTATGATCTTTTAATTGTTCTTCTAAATTCGTGAAATCTCTTATTTTATAATCTTAAATAAAGATTTTAGGCAGCTCTTTTAAATAAACAATATTTACTCAATTTTAAATTACAATTTAGTATAGGATTTTGTGAAAAAGGTAGTTTTTAAAAGTCAATATCCTTCCTTATATTTTTTAAGGATCAGAAAAACAAAAAAGGGTGTGGCAAGGGTGTTCGAATTATATTCGAACACCTTTTTTATTTTTTAATATAACCATTATTTTTTAATGAGTTGAGTTAATCATTCGATTGAATTTTTCTTCTAAAAGCTTCTGTGAAAAATTTCTTTAAAATTTTTTATTTATATATTTTCAATTAAATTAGCATTGATGACCTCTGATTCTTTTATCTTAAATAAGAAATCGGAAAAGAATTACAGCACTATTAGCAGTCATAAAAGAAATTTCGAAGAAGTAATTAAAAAACTAAATCAAATTATAAATGCTTTAGGAGAATTCAAAAATAACTATAATAAAAAATTTAATTTCAGTAAATTAATGAAATATTTAATGATTCCTGAATCTGAAATTGATAATTTGACTTCGTTAATACTATATTTCCAAGAAATATTTAATAATACATTTAACAATCATTATCTTAAAAAAAAGGTTATTGATAAGCAAGTATATTTAGTAACGGAACCAATTTTAGACAGTGCTTTAAAAGAAAAGAGTACAACTAAACAAAAATCTCATGAAATTCACATTCAAAAGGCCCAGTCCAAATTGTTTAGTGATTTTATTTACACTTTTAAACATGTTAAAAGAGGTAAGGGATTTGATTTAGAAAATAATGGAACAGAATTACTCAAAAATCTGAGGATTCTTAGCAAAGTGCACCCCTATTTTTTCAAGCAAAATGGAAACAACCTAACATACCCTTCTGCAATCGGTCTTAAACTTGGGGAGATGATTCTCTCTCTTAATAAGTGTAAAAAAAACATAACTAATATCGAATTAGAGCAATATAATTTTATTTTTGATTAAAATGTTGGAAATTAAAAAAATTAAAGAAAAAAATGATAAAAATAGAAATTTATTTCTGGTTCAAGGAAAAATAGAATTAAGAAACTATCAAATAGATATTTCTAATCAATGCATTAATAAAAATTCTTTAGTTGTTTTACCAACGGGTTTGGGAAAAACTATGATTGCTGGATTTATCGCAGCTAAAACTTTAGAGGTATCCCCTCCAAAAAGTAAAATTATTATGCTCGCCCCGACTAGGCCATTAATTAATCAACATTATGCGACTTTTTTAAAAATTTTAGAGTTACCCGAGGAAAATTTCACCGTTTTGACAGGAAAGGTCCCACCGGAAAGAAGATTCATATTATATAGGGAAAAACGAATAATATTTTATACTCCTCAGACTTTAAGAAATGATCTGGTTAATAGAAAGTATACGATAGAAAATGTATGTCTCATTATCTTTGATGAAGCTCATCATGCAAGTGGAGATTATCCTTATACGTTAATTGCTGATGAATATATAGATCAGAATCCCGATGGAAACATTTTAGCTTTAACTGCTTCACCAGGCGCTTCAAAGGATAAAATAGTGAAGTTATGTCAAAACCTACATATTCCCATTGATAATATCCATATAAGAACTAGGAGAGATAAAGACGTAAAAACGTATTTGAAGCCTATGGACATTTTTAAAATCGGGGTTGATTTAACCGATTTAATGGAGGAGATATACCGCGTATTAAAAATTCTTATTGAAGAAAGGCTGCATTATCTCTTTCAACTGGGATTTTTAGAAAAGAAAGCAGACTTTAAAAGTATCATCCGTAAGGATTTGTTGAAATTAAATCAAAATTTAATTAATTTATTAAATGAGAAAAAAGATAAGACGGATTTATATAGTGCGCTCTCAATTAATGCTCAAGCTTTAATTTTATTTCATATGGTTGAATTGTTAGAACAACAGGGGTTAGACATTTTATTAATTTATTTAGAAAAATTAAAAAATGATGCGAAAAAAAGAACCAGTTCTAAAGCTATAAAAATATTAGCCACTGATCCTCGCTTAAGCCAAATGTTTATTGAATTAAAAAGAAATGACGATTTATCGCCTGAGAATTTGGTTCATCCAAAATATTTAGTACTGGAAAAGCTAATTACGGATGAATTATCAGATAATCCTAATTCATTAATCTTAGTATTTGTAAAATTAAGAGATTCTGTGAAGAATATTGTTAACAAATTGAAAATTAAGGAGGGAATAAGACCTATGAGATTTGTTGGCCAAGCAAGTAGATCAGAAGATGATAAAGGCTTAACTCAAAAGAAGCAAATTGCCATTCTAGAACAATTTAAAACGGGGGATTATAATGTCTTGGTAAGTACTAATGTTGGAGAAGAGGGATTAGATATTGCAGAATGTGATATGGTTATTTTTTATGACATTGTGGCATCAGAAATTAGGTTAATTCAAAGAAAAGGCAGAACTGCAAGACATAGAGAAGGGAAAGTCTTTATTTTATACTGCAAAAATACAAACGACGAGATTTATTTGAAAATTGCCTTAAACAAATTGAAAAAAATGAATAAAAATTTAAAAAATCCTCAGGAGCTTCGGACATCAATTCAAAACCAAAGAGATTTAAATATCACAAAAATTGAAAACAATACGGTTAAAAAAGCTTTAGAAAATAAGCATGATAAGACACATGTTTCACAAACGGGATATAAAAGGAAAAAGCAATCAGATCTCCAAGAATTTATCGATGGAATTGACTCCAAAAAGTCAGAGAACGCCCTAAAACATAAATCTGACATAAAAATTAGTAATTTACTTGCTATGAAATTAGGCTTAAGAAAACAATTAGATTCTGAGGAAATTTTATTCGAAACAACGGATTCTAATCTTCACTTAATTTTATTTAACAAAATTGTGGTCCAAATCTACAATTCTGAAGAATTTACTGAAAATATCTTAGATAAATTCAACGGGAATCTCATTAGATTTATTTCTGATATAAAAGAAAAATATGATTTAATTATAATCATAGTTGAATTTATTGATTTTAATGAGAAATTCAAAGGCGAAAAACGATTATTAAAGAGAAATATACAGGAATTAGCCACTCAGTATAATATCCACTTAATTACAATTGACAATAAAGAAGAACTATTCTACGTCGTTAAAAATATCTATGAACACAATAAAAATGAGGTGAGTTCTAAGAAATGGAAATAAATAGATTCAAAATAGACGAAAATCCCTATATTATTTTTAAATGCTTTAAATGTCATCAATATATATATGTTAAAACATCCCAAAAAACGAAAAAATGCCTGAGATGTGGCCATTGTCACAAAGTGAAGGATTTAATTAATTCAGGAGAAATTATAAAGGGTTTAACTAATGCCATAGCCACAGTTAAAGAAAAACAAAATAATTTGGCTGTAGAGGAGTTCAATAGAGAACCTGATTTAAGAACTATGAACGATTTTTGTTTTCCACGCAATATTAGCCCTCCAACGAAAATTAAAAAAAATTTAAAGGAAAAAGAAAATGAAAATGGGTATTCTGAGAATTTTAAACAATTGCTTTTTGAACTTTCAAAAAGATACGAAAAGTTTCCGAGTTATATGATTTCAATGTTAATTGATGAATTTAAGATACCTTTTTCTGAATTACATATATTAATGAATAAATTCAAAAGACAAGGATTTTTAATCCCTTTAAAAAATAATTACTATAAAATAAGCAAGAATTAATCTCTTTCTGTAAATTTTATCTAATATTGCGTATTATCTCATATAAATAAAAACTTAGGCACTCTATTATGGTAGATGTTAAAAAAGAACTTTTGGCACCATGTGGATTATATTGTGGCGTTTGCTCGATTTATATTGCCCATAGGGATAATAACTTAAAATTTAAGGAAAAATTAATGCCTGTTTATAAAGCTTTTGCAAAGACTATTGATGATATATCTTGCACGGGTTGTCTTTCTGATGGTATTGTATTTCCAGTATGTAGGTCATGTCCAATTAAAAAATGTTCTCAAGATAAAAGGATCAATGGATGTTATCAATGTGATGATTTTCCTTGTAAATTTATAGAAAATTTCCCTATTCAAGTAGGTAAAAAAGTTATACTCAGGGCAATTCCTACATGGAGAAAGCTTGGTACAGAAAAATGGGTTGAAGAAGAGGAAAAAAGATATCATTGTCCTGAGTGTGAAAATCCTTTATTTCTAGGAGCAAAAAGGTGTAATAAATGTGGTATTGCAGTAGATGTTGATTAAAAGATAAATTGAGATAAATGAATTATTTTTTTTATTCTTTTTTCAAATTTTTAATAGCATCCCCAAATTCTTGCTTTAAAATTTGCTTGCATTCTGGAACTAATTCTTTAAACGGAATATTTTTAGTAGTTAAGCAAACATCCGTTTTTTTTATCTTATTAGAAAGGCTTAAAAATGAGACGATGGCATTAGAAATCCCTGAATATGATTCTTTATTTTTACTTTCAAATAAATTTGAGATTAAACTAGTAATTACTTTAAAATTAGTTTTCTGCACTTGTCTCCTAGCTAAATTTAGAGATTCTTCAAGGCTTAAACAATTTTTTAAAAAATCTTTATTTCTTCTTTTTAATAATCCAGAACTCATATTTTATCTTAAATTATTTTTAGTTTAGTTGAATATAAATTGAAAGTTTTTAAAGAAAAATAGACTATGTATTTAGTAAATTTTTTTGTCGTACTTTTTATATTTATATATCAGAGGGGTTTTTTATACAAAATAAAAATAAAAAAA
>JBHLNT010000322.1:0-3457 GCA_048941265.1 Promethearchaeota archaeon | reverse complement strand
ATTGCTGCTAAATATGGATGGATTGCAACATTCATGCCGAAACCAATCTATTTAGATAATGCAAGCGGTATGCACGTCCACAATTCATTGTTTAAAAATGGTGATAATGCATTTTGGGATCCTAATGATGATTATGCGGAGATTAGTCAAATATGCCGTTATTATATTGGAGGGCTTTTAGAACATGCTGAGGCGCTAACGACTATATGTTGCCCAACTGTTAACTCCTATAAGCGCTTAGTTCCCGGTTTTTAAGCCCCTATAAATATAATGTATAGCAGGAGAAACAGATCGGCACTTATACGTATTCCAGTGTACTTAAAAGGAGAAAAATACAAAAATAGAAGGAGAATAGAGTACAGAGGAGTAGATCCTTCTACTAACTCATATTTCTCATTCGCAGCCATTACAACTGCAGGATTAGATGGGATTAAAAAGAAAATCGATCCAGGAGACCCCGTAGACCAGGATGTATATGAATTGTCCGAATCAGAGAAGAAAAAGGCAGGCATTAAACAGTTACCAACCACTTTAAAAGACGCTCTCGATTGTTTGGAAAGCGATGGAATTTCAAAAGAGATATTAGGTTCACATCTCTATGATGCCTTTATAGAATATAAGACAAATGAATGGAACCAATACTGTTTATATGTAACTCCATGGGAAATTATGAAATACTTAGATTATTAAACGCCGAGAGGTTTTATAAAAAATTTAAATTAATCAAAATTTTTTTTTTAATTTTTAATTAAGTTTAGAAAAAATAACGGTAATACCATGAAAAAACGCTATTGTTTTGAGTGTGGAAAATTATTGGATTGGACAGGTTATAAACTTCAAAACCGAAATTTAAGTCAAGATTATATAAAAAAGCTGTGGAATTACGATTTTATAGAATTTTATTGTTGTGAATGCTTTAAAGAAGAGATGTTATTAAATAGAGGTTATGTGTATTTTTCTGAAAAGACCAAAAAGGAAGATGTACATACATCCATCAAATTAGATTTAATTGAAAAAGAAAATGGAATAAATTAAAAATTTATAAGAGAAGTGAATATTTTGGAAGAATTAGAACATGAAAAGATAAATAATAGGGTCACAATTGCCCTTGATGATAGTACCTATAAGTTATTGAAAGAAATAAAAAATAGTTCTGCGAATTCTCAATCGGAAATATTTCGAAAGGCTCTTAAGTTTTATTACAAATACAAGAAAGTAATAAATGGTAAACCGGGAGTCACAAAAAAGGTAGATACTTACTTAGAACTTTTATCTAATGGAGAACATATCATTTTAGATATTGATCACTATCTAGCCTTCCTTAAATTTATTGAAAATTCTCCTGATAAAGAAAATTTCTATGCAAATAATGTAAAAATCGGAAAATCTCATGCGGAAGAATTTTCAAATCGATTTGAAGTTAACACTATTGAAAAGGTGGTAGAACGTCTTGAAGCTTGCAATTTCTTTAAAATCGTAAAAGATTCCTCCAGTCGTTATACGCTACTTTTAGGATCAGATATACAGAAGAATTTCATTAAAATGTTTTTAGAGGAGGTGCTAAATGGTATGGGATTTAGTGCCGAAATAAGGGAAGGATTTTCCAAACTCAAAATAATTCTAAATAATATGTCTTATTAGTTAGAAAAGGTGAAATAGTAAATAAAAACATATCAACATGAAAAGATATTTTATGAGGCGATGTGGTTTAATTTTGATGACTCCTATGAATCTACGCCCATCGTGAGAGGATATGATGTTAATAAAATAGTTGACAAATTGCTGAGGATCACTAAGGACCAATCCGGACGGTTAGAAGTATATAAATTTACCTGTAATAAATTTGGCCATAAAATTAAACTTCATGCCAAATTTGATGTTCTTAATGAATTGGAGTTGCTCATAGTATAAACTTACTATTCAAATTATTTTGTTTTATATCTAATTTTTGTTAAATCTTAATTAGCTAAAAAAAAAAGTAGTTATTATTTGAATTTATTTTTCTCAATAGGTATTAGCAGTACAATAGTCATAATACTTATCAATCCAATAATAAGCAAGAGATCATATCCTGGTATTGACGCCTCTTTATTGTTATTATTGTCATTGTCATCGTCACCACCACTTCCACCTGACGAGGGGGGTATAATAGTATTGCCTTTAATAACATTTCCTACGCCATCATATTCCTCTATCGCTATATGATTCCCAATTAATGTATTATTTATTACCCAGTTATAATCGGAGGAATCAACGGAAACTCCTAAAGTGATTCCAAATGTATTATAATTTGCTGTATTTTCAGTAATATTATTCCTGTCACTATCTTGTAAATATATTCCCATATAATTATTATTTGCAGTATTTCCTGTGAGATTGTTGTAATCTGACAAATCAAGGACGATTCCAGCATTAGCATTCCCATTCACTAGATTTCCAGAGATGTTATTATGATTACAATTTTCCTGTAAAACTATCCCTACTAGATTATTATTTGCTGTATTTTCTAGAACGGTATTATTTTCACAATTACCTGAGTCGCCCAATAATAAAATACCATATTTTTCATTATCATTACAATAATTTTCTATTATAGTTCCGTTATTCACATTCTCCAATTTAATCCCCCCTTGATCTGCTTTATCCGGGGCATTATTAACTGTACAATTTCTTATGACGAAATAGACGTTTTTGGAATCTTGAATATAGATTCCACTTCCTGTAGGTGAACTGCTGGCATCTATAGTGATGTTTTCGATAATATAAGGATTACTTGAGGAACCATCACCACGACACCATTCGTAGCTAGCTGCTATTGACCAATTTGCTTCAGTAATATGAATAAAAGTAAAATTATCCCACCAAGATTTCGATATATGTGGATTTTTTAAATAACTTTCATCCTTAGTATTCATGCCACCCATATTGTTTTCTTGTTGTGTGTTGTATATTTGGGTATTTAAAATACATACCCAAAAGATTACTACTAACACTAAACTAAGTTGTAATGTTTTAATTTTTTTTTTCATTATATAAAAAACCTCGTAAAGTTAAGGTTGTACTAGATCCAACACTTATGTATTTAATATTGAGTATCCACCTTAACAGAAATGTATAAAAAACAACTGGGGTCTACTCTATTCAATCCCTTGAAATTGAAAAGATTGTAAGAAAATTAATGCTGAATTGGAAATTTTTCTTAAGCATTAGTGCAATAAATCATAAAGAAAATAAAAAAAAATTTAATATCTGTTTTAGATAATAGATTTTATAATATTTGTTCTCTTTTTCTTTGGTTCTCATTCATAGGGCTTGTTTTATGAGGTAATGTGGTTTAATTTTGATGAATCATATGAACATACGCTTATCGTGAGAGGATGTCATGTTAATAAGATAATAGATAAATTGCTGAGGAACAATAAGGATAAATCTGGATGCGTGGAAATATATAAATTTA
>JBHLNT010000010.1:0-55907 GCA_048941265.1 Promethearchaeota archaeon | reverse complement strand
TAAGGTGAGTTTCCTACTATTTTCTACACGTGATTGCGTCTCTCGTGTAAAATCATACGCATCTTTATATCTATATTCTTCAAGGGCACTAGTAAATTGGTGTAAGAGAGACGCATAAGAAAAGTAACTATCTGTGTGACTATAGAACGAGGAAATACTACTTTCTAGCACGTGTACCTTTAATGATTGCTCGACAGTTTGCCTGACAGCCTCAACTCGAGACCACCCATCTCCAAAAATATCATCCCAAAAACTATATTCTCGGTAATCAGCTTGGAATTCTAATCGAAATTGAAGTTCTGGAGTTGCATCCGTGATTTGAGAGGTAAATCTCTCATCATAATTACGACCAGAACCAGTATACCAATTAATGCCTTCCCATTCGCCTTTCCACCCTTCATTAGTTCCTTCCCAGTCGTCAGCAAACACCATAAATTTACCCCTCATATAAAAAGGGTTTTTTCCATCGTTATCAACAACCAATCTAAAATCTACATAATCTCCCACTTCTAGTCCACCGTTTCTCCTCATATTTGTGTTTGTTTGTGAGGGAAAATACACTTGAGTTAAATCATCGACAATACTTATATGTGGATCATTACAAAGATGGTCTATTAGCCACACTAGAAAAAAGCCAAGAGCAACGGATAATCCTAGCACGATCCCGGCTCCTAAAAGTGCTCCTCCTGCAACAATCATTGCAGTGGAAGCAAGAGAAAGAGCACTCATAACAAAATTAGCAATTTCAGCAGCACCGACCTCCCCTGCATATAATGCTTTAAAAAATTCAATAGAGTCGAGGAGAAATAGTACAGCCGATACAACTAAAGCCAACACTCCAAGACATGTAATTGCCTTTGACAGGGTACTTGCCCAGGCTGCTTTGAGGCTGGAAGCGATTAATAAAAGTGATTCGACGGCTAAAAGCGTACCGGCGACAGTGATCCCTATTGCTTTAGCCAATCTCATTGCGTATTCAAAATCACTTAATTCTCCTTGTCCGGCGGCTAATTGTATTAATTCTTGGATACCACTAATTATCATTAGAACCCCCAATGCAGCGCAGATTACTCCTGTACAAAATAAATAGAGCCGTACACTTTTTATCTTTGCTTTTAACTTTACTATTTCGTCTTCGGTACCCTGATTTTTTTCGAGAATTTCCAGTTTGGTTACTAATTTTTCATCATAATATTCGCTAATTACGGTAATTTCTTCAGCACAATTCATGGTTAATCCGAGAAACATTTCGGCAAAATCTAATGAAACCGAATGCTGATTTTCGAGTTCTGTGAATGACGCTAATAATTCCGATGTATCTCGTTCTAAGATCTGAGTAAATTGAAAGAACTCATTATAATTACTCAATTCTGAAAAGGAATGTTGTTTAAAATTGTCAATCTTATTTATGATCAAAGTGATACTCTCCTTTAAACTGGTAAATGATGTAGTAGAAACAAGATCAGAAAGTAAACCCATACTATTCTCGATCGAATTAAGTTGAGTCCAGTACTCATTAATAAAGGAGTGGAATGATTCTGCCGGCATGTCAGGCTGAGAAGTAAAAAAGAAATTCGAATGCTCTACCTCATCAATCCGATTATCAAGAAATTCTTTACAGATATCAACTCCTTGTTCGAAATTTATTTTGGGGACACCTGGATTTTGAATATCTTGCTCTATATAGGTAAGATGTTGGAGCGTTATTCTAGGACCTAATTGTGAATCGTCCCATGGTATCTGGTCGAGAGGAACGTTAAATCCTTGAGCGTTTGATATTTTTAGCACTTTCGAGTTCGCACACAATTCCATGGCAATTGGAATACCCATGATACTTGCTCTCTGTACATCATTGTTTTCAGAAATTTCATGGTGATAAATTTGATAAAGGAGTTTATTCTCACCTTGAATCTCAGAATCTCCAATGTTATAATCTTGGTCTTCATACAGATTGGATACTGCATAAGAACTAAAGTGCACTTCAAAATCTCCTTGATGAGTAGTAGCGAAGTCTGGATCAGAGAGTGTTTTCAAATGAATCTTATTGAGAATATCATAATTTTGATACGAACCTGCCAGATAGAGTACTTCCGTTTCATTTGCTTTGAGCGGAGTATTCATTCTATCCTGCGCTGTGTGGTAGCCTAAATCGAAAGAATTCACATTCCCGCGCCCTACGATATCATCAGAAACGCCAAATTCTTCAGGAGTTCCCAATGTCGGATTTTGAGTGAGTGTCCAGAGAATTTGATTTTCAATAAAACAATCAGGATTTCCTAAGAGGTATTCGACATTTGATACTTCGCGCTTGGTCATCGTTTGAACGATAATGGGTTCTTCGAAATCGTAATAATGCAAGACGGAAGTTTGATGTGTTATACTATCATAACGCGTAACCACCCAAATAAGATCAAATCGTAAATGCAAACGCCCATCAACCTTCGAACTGTGACCATGGGGAATTCTTATACTATACGAAATACTCTCCATTGCGGGTTTTGGGAAAATAAAATGAACCTCGCTATCCCAATCATCAGGATCTTGTGTAGGAAGGGAATCTCCTAATCCCCATACGCTATAACTGGGATCTGAATTAAAAAGAAGTTTTATATCCTTTCCATAAAGATCAGAGAGTTGTTGCCTATTTATTGGTCTTCTATCGTTACTATTTCCAAATGGAACTTCAAATCTATTACCAAACATTCGAAGAACGGGATAAATTGAGACATTATAAGTCTCTCTCCACATTCTAGGATTGCCATTCGTAGAATAGTCATTAATTGGCTTTTTAATTTGTAAGTCAATTATGGTATCATCATTTAGATCCGTGGGAATAACAACTTCATAGATATTTTGGGGATCTAATTCGATTTTAGCCAAAGGGGAGGCGTCTAGATTGTCGGGAATACCATCATCATCAGTATCAGTTGTAGAAGGATCTAAACCATTGGTAAGTTCTTGCTGATCTTTAAGTCCATCTCCATCTGTATCTTTTAATTCCGAAAAAGTTAATACTTTAATTGGAACATTATTGATGAGAAACTTAATTTCAGAGGTATAATTGGCTTTATGTTTATAACTTACATAATGCCACCCTGCTTCTAAATCTCCATATAATACCGAATCAGGTGGAGAAGTACGGTCAGAGATGAGCACCTCTCCTTCCAGAAAGGAGTAATCATCATCGACTACAAAATCTTTATATTCTCCGCTATTTACCTCTATTTTTAACTTATTGTTAGTATATGTTTCTGGTATATAAAAACTGAAAAAGCCCTCTGTAAAATCCTCTTCTTCAATACTGGTATAAAACACGGTCTCGTCTGATTTCTCAAAAAAGCCCCAAATGTCGGGAATGGTAGGATTCAAATCGAACGCTTGATACATATCAGTTTGTTGCACCTCGTCTACGTCATTCAGATAATCTTTATCCCAATCGTAATTGACGAGAATTTTATATTCCAGCTGACCATCTCCTCGCAATATTAATTTGTTTGCCCCAGGCTCGAGGTTGATATCATAACGAATATAAGTACCTCGTTCAATAAATAAGCAATAAAATAAAGGATCAATTTCGGGATAATCTGCAGTATCATGAATTCTCTTAAGAAGCGTACTCTCGCCACTTGCATTTTTCAGTTCTACATATAACCAATTATAAGCAAACGTTGGCCGAATTAAAATTGATATTGGCCCTCCCGCTTGAAAATTGATTACTGAATCTAGATCTCTTGAAGTTTCTAACGTACCCGTCGCTAAAAAAAGCGGTTCCACTGTCAATGATTTGAAATATTCAAGAGTAGAGGGATCGATAAGAATTTTATGGGACTCATTAGGATTAGCAAAGTTAATAGGAATAATATTTAACCCATAACTCACATAGTAAATCTGGCCATCCAGTATAAAATACGTAAAATTTATGTCTTCAATTTCTACAATTATAAAACATTCTCCTTCAGCATTAAATTTGTACTTGCTAACGACATTATTTTCATATAAATAATACGCTAAGTTTGGATCAAATCCATTTTCCATGTCGTCATTTGGTTGATTAAATCTATTTAGATAATCTGCTAGCAATGGCGCATAACCAGAAAATAAGATAATGGAAATTAATGTGAAAGCAATCTTTTGCTTTTTATTAAAATTGACCACTTTTTTCGCCAAATTCTTTTGAAAGTTATTATTATTAGATAAAAATTTTAATTATTATTGATAACTGTGCTAGATATATATTTAAGTATATCGTAAAAGATATTCCTTATCTGCAATTTTTATGCACATTTTTTTACATAAAATGTACAAAACTAGAAATTTTTTATAACAATTTTTATGTTTTCTTACATAAGTGTATAAAAAAGAAAAATATCTCTTTAATTTCTGTTTTTCTTCCTTAGTAACTATAAAAAATAAAAAAATTTGGCTAAAACTTTTCCCAGTGAACTATTTTGCTCAATGGTTTTCGATCAGAAACGTTCTCCTTCTCCTTTGTAGAATACCCTAAAGGTGTAAGTCCCAAGACTCGATACTCCTCTGGAACTCCAAGGATATCTTTGATTTTATTCTCATTAAAAAAGCCTATCCAACAAGTAGCCAATCCTTCAGCAGTAGCAGCTAAGATTAAATGCTCAAAACAAATACCAAAATCTACTCCATAATATTTTTCACCATTTGAATTCATACCTGAGCCTTTCTCTTTTATAATCCCCACTATAAACATAGGGGCTTCTGCAAATTTCCTTCTTTGTCCCACTGCCTTCCAAACTGCTTGTACTTTTTCTGAATCTTGAACTATTATATAATGAACTCCCTGCATATTCGCCCATGTTGGAGCCAACCTCGCTGCGCCTAAAATTCTTTCAATTTTTTCTTTTTCTGGCATATCAGATTTATAAACACGGAAACTTCTTCTTTTTCTCACAACCTCATAGAAATCCATCTTGATTTCCTCAAATTAGTTTGATTTTTCTATTTAAAACCAAAAATCTTTCAAAATTATTAATAATTGGGGTAATAAAAAATAGATTAAATTCTGAGTTAAAGACTCTGAAAAATTTTATGTATTGAGAAATAGATCCATTTTTGACAAAATCATCAAGATTTTATTAACAAGTAGTATAATCACACCAATTAGTAGAAGAAATAATATTATTTAAGTAAAATCCAGATGAGTCACTTCAGATTTCTCGTTATTAATATTATCAATCTCATTTTTCTTTCTTTCGAACTCGATGAGATAGTTAAATAAGTCGTTATCATTACGATTTGAATATAATTATAAGTTTAACAAAATAACTCTTAATTACTAAATTCAATAAAAGATCATGGTGAAATAGATGAGTGATTTTAAAATTAATTTTGAATCATTAAGGGTTGACCAATTAGGTTTTGTTTTTAAAGATATAGAAAAACAGGCTGAATTAATGGAAGACCTATTTGGATTCTCAAAATTTATATTCGGAGAAAAAGCGACTAATACCGTCCAATTCCGTGGGGAAGAGTCTAAGATTTCAATCCAATTGGCTTTCAGTCGTTTAGGAAATACTCAAATTGAATTAATTAAATGGATTGACGGAAAATGTTGTTATAAGGAATTTTTAGATCAAGGTAGAGAAGGACTTCATCACATTGCTATTTACGTTGAAGATACCGATTCATATATTAAAGAATTTGAAAAGAAAGGAATAAATATTTTACAATCAGGTGTTGTATTTAGTACTAGGTTTACTTATATGGATTCAGAGAAAGAGTTTGGATCTATTGTAGAATTATTAGAAAGAATTAAACGTAGAAAGAAGAAGGAATAATAAGATCATTATTATTTTAAACTTTTTTTTAAACATTCATTAACGTTTAGATAAAAGTAAAAATTTTCAAATTGAGTCAAAAATGGGAAACAAGGGAAAAACCAAGGAATAAAACCAAGGATTAAAAGATTTTCCTCAATTTATCAGCCAATTAAAGATAATTAGAATTCTGGATTTAAGTATGAATAAAATAAAAACAATATCTAAAACATTGAAAAATTTGAATTATTGTTGGAAATGATTATAAAAGACCTTTAGATAATTACTTATTTTGAGCAAAATAAATAGAATATGAACAATCTTTATGTAATATTAAATAATTGTAAATAATGTTCAAATATTCCAATAAAAATGTGAAAGTTTTATACAAATTACTTAAACGAACATCTAAATAAATAAAAATTTTACAATTTTTTTTGTACATGACAATAATATTTAAATATGTGATACGCATCTTATATTCTAACTTAAGTAGAAAGTGGTAGGTCTAATATATAAAGTATTTGGCCAATATTGTAAATAAATTATAATTGATAATATTTAAAGGGTAAAGATGGAACCTAATCGTAGATTATTTTTAAGAAATAATAGGAATAATATTCTTGAAGAAGGAGAATTACCTAAAAACAATCCTGATTGTTGTGAGGAACCCTCAATTCATTTAAGAGATGGTAATCGAGTTTGTTTAAATTGCGGGATGATTTTTCAAAAAGAATTTGTAGGAAACGAGAGAAGGGCCTATACAATTGAGGAGATTCAGAATCGGAAAAGAACCGAGCCGCGCTGGCGGGATTTTGGACCGAGAACTATGCTACCAAATACCAAAACAGATTCGAAAGGAAAATCAATCGGAGCAAAAGAACAAGCTCTCTTTTCACGATTATCTAAGATTCAAAATTCATTAATTTCAAGCATCGAGAGAAATTTTTGGGAAGCAAAGCCCAAATTAAAAATGCTCTGTTCTAAGTTAAGTATTCCAGAATATATTTCTGATAGTGCTTGGAAAATTTACTCTCTTGTTGCTAAGAAAAAATTGACTATGGGAAGATCTATTAATGGATTTATTGCAGGAGCATTATATGCCGCAATACGAGTTCATGATTTTCCTCGTTTACTTGATGAGGTATGTGAAGCTTCTTTAACTCCAAGGAGAACTGTTCATAGAAGTTTAGCTATGATCATAAGAGAAGTATTACCCGAACTAAATCTAAAATATCAGCCAATCACCGCAGAAAGTTTGATCTTTCGTTTCGGGAATGAGCTCAGTTTGCCAATGAATATTCAAAAAACTGCTATTGATATGCTGAAACAAGCTTCGAAAAATGGACTGAAACGTACTGGTAAAGATCCTAAGGGCTTAGCCGCAGCTTGTATTTATATCGCAGCTAAAGACGGTTCATTGCGCAAAACCCAATCAGCAGTAGCTGATGTAGCAAAGATAACGGAAGTCACACTTAGAAGTAGAGCCAAGCAGATCAAGAGCAAATTGTAAATTTCCTCGCAAATTTAGCTGAGGAGATTAATATTATCTAACTCTTTATTTTGAAAATTGTTTTTTAAATAATTCTTTAACTATTCCAGAATTTAAATAGTTAAGATTTAAAGCTAAACAGAACAAAAGTTAATATAAAGGTTTAGCCAAAATAGCTGTGATCTACGCAATTTAGAAAGAAAAAATTATTGTTTTTATATTTATATTTATTTGATCTATGCCTAAATTTGCTATCGAATTCCGACTATAGTGCCACCCGTCGATTGAAATATGTCGACTAAAGTTTAAATATAAGCTCTTTTACTACATATGAAAAGATCTTAGGATTTTTTAGTAGGGTTTTTATCTAGAATTTCGAATTATTATGGGATTGATATGTAATTGTTCTTGAAGTTAGAATAATTCTTTTATTTGAGCTTCTAATATAATTCAGCATGAATGATAGTGAGTGAAGAAGGACGATGTCGGTAAATTTCCACCAGGAGATAAAGGAGTTAAAGGAAAAGTTAAAAAAATCTGAGGACACATTGGTAGCATTTAAGACTTCCTATAGAAAAATGCAAGATAGGATTGATTTACAGCATAAATTGATGTACGCTGAAAAAGAGCAGATTTCCCTTCTTATCTATTCAATCAATGAAATTTTAGATAACCTAGATTCAGGTATCAACAAAATCGATGTCAACAATCTCAAGATACTAAAAAATGTAGAGTCTTTGATGCTAATTAATACGGTTCTTAATCAAATTAAGGATATTATTGCCAAAAAAATGGTCGATTTGAAGAAAATGAGTGCACTTTAATCCTCTAAAGAGAGAGGATTAGCAGAACCTGCTAAGGTACCATAGCGTACTTTTTGAATTATATAGTTTTAACTTCTCTCTTTTTTTTAGAATTTTTTTTTGATTTTTGCCAAACAAATTTTAATCTAATTCCTTATTTTATTTATTTGATCCTATAATGAAAAGTTCATTTAACTCCACATTTGATTCAATCAGTCCCTCTGCCAGATCATTATTATTAACCAAATCGCTTACCACTATTCCTTTTGCAAAAGAGGCTGTTGATATACTTTGGAATGAGAATCCCCCGCAATTTACTCAAGAAAAATTAAACTCAAATAGATTTATATTGAGATGTATTCATTTCGAAACCAGGTATTGGTCGATAGATGAAGCTCTGTCTAAATTAGGGATAAAAAATATTCTCGAATTTTCTTCGGGTTTCTCTTTTCGCGGGCTAAGCCAATGTAAAAATCCCGAGATTCATTATATCGATACTGATCTTCCTCAATTAATAGAAAATAAAAAAAAAATAGTGCAAGAATTAGCCAATAAATATTGTAATTATCCTATAGACAATCTATTCATACAAGACTTAAATGTATTAGATGAAAATACTTTTACTGAAATCATTGATCTTTTTCCTCCTGGTCCTGTAGCAATTGTTAATGAAGGATTATTAGTTTATCTAGAGCAAGAGCAAAAAAAAAAGTTATGTACAATAATCCATAAGATATTGAGTAATCGAGGTGGAAATTGGGTAACAGCAGATATTTATATAAAAAAGAATGGGCAATCTGCACTCACGATATTTGATGATCAGGGAACAGAATTTGTATCTAAACATCACGTAGAGGAAAATAAATTTGAGAGTTTTGAATCAGCAAAAGCTTTTTTTGCGAACTGTGGTTTTGAGATCTATAAGAAAATTGAGGTCCCCCCCGCCCAAGTAAGCTCAAGAAGAATGCTCGCCAAAATTCCTAGGTCTAAGCTCGAAGAATTGAAAGGCAGGAAGAAAACACGAGAGACCTGGACGTTAAATGCAAAATGAAAAAGAGTGAAGGGAATAAAAAGCAAATTGTAATAAATTCAATTTTATTTTTTAGATTTCTAATCTTTGGGTTGTTGTTTTTCAAGCTCTAATATCCAACTTAGGCCTCCCCCGGATAATACTAAGCCAATTATTAAATAGGCACACACAGTTGCAGTATAAAACGTCCAAACTATAAGAAGGGAGTATGGACCGATAACTGAAGTATTATATTTCCACACAAAATAACCAAATGTAATTGTATCCCCGTTAAGGTGCATTCTACCTCGTTCTATATAAGTGATATACCCCATTTTAATATATGAGAAGAGCAAGGTTAAAACTCCAAGAACAAGTAAATACTTTGCCATTAACCTAAAATCAATATCTTTCGATACAATATTAATTAGCAAGAATCCAAAAATTAAAAAACAGCAAATGGAACAGATTAAGAAGACAAATATATATGGAGTCGTAGGTGGCATTCTTCCTGAACTAAAAAACAATTCTTGCACTGTATATGTTTTTCCTTTAAATTTCACTTGAGTGTTAAGAAGTAGAAAAGTGTTAATTAATTCAATTATGGAACAAATAATAAAAATAAAGCCAAAACCTGTTACCCACTTCTTGATCGCTTTATATTCCATTTTTTAAATCACATTTTCAACTTGAAATTAAATTAAAATTAATATATTTATATTTGATTTCTTATAATAAAAAAGCTTTTTATAAAATCTTAATAAAAGATTTTTATATGAATTTATGTTTTAATTCATCAATCCATTCTTATTGAAATTTCAACGGGCTAATTTTTATTGACGAATCTTAACCACGGAAATCAAGAGGTCTCCAAATGTGAGCACAAAAACGTGAAACGGGATTCTGGATATCTCGTATGCCAAGATTGTGGCATTGTATTAGAAGATAACATTGATTTCGTTGATACCATTCCAATAGATGATCATTATAAAGAAAGTCAATTAGATTATGAACGAAATATTAGAGTGAGAGATTCAAAAGCCAAGCAAGATCCGTTAATTAAGCAACAATATGATCGAATACAAACCCTAGAAAAATGGTACCGCGATTATCAAACTAGTTTCACAGAGCAGCGAAAAACCATAGAATTTTTGAAGAGCTATGGAATTAACATCGATACAGCCAAATATGGGGCAATAAAAAAGAGATATCTCAAGTATAATAGGAATCACAGAAAGTCCTATCAAAACATGGTCATTATATTTTTGGCAGTAATATGGATGGAAATAAAAGATACGACTAATATTAGAATAGAGCGTTTTATAGAAATCTCTAATGAACTAGGACATAAAATAAACAAGAAGATGCTAAATAACGCGATGTTGAAAGTAAAAAAATCGGAGAAGATGTGGAAAAAGTTTAAAACTACTAACGATATAGAAAAAGAAATTAAAAATAGAATAAAGATACTTTTTGGAAAGGATTTACATAATATTCCATATGAGAAAGTGAAACTTCATATCCCTAGTAAAGGTGAATACAATAAATTGCAGGTTGAAATGCAATTAATTACTGATGGATTACTTAATGAAATTTCTTATAATCATTTAAAAAATCTAAATTATAAAGCCTTTACTGCGGGACTTATTTATTATGTGGGGCAATGCTTAGAGAATAATAAGATATTTACGCAAAGCTTAATTGAGGAGGCTACAAAATTTTCAAGCACAACAATAAGAAAAAAATTTCATATATTAAAAGAAATATTGGGGCCTCCTAAGCAACAGGACTAAATTTCTTTTCATTAATGACTATTTATTTGTATAAAAAAGTCAAAAATTATGGAAAATAAATGATTATAAACCATTAATTCATTAAATAATTATAATTTGAGTTAGTCATATTTTTTCTAAATTTTTGCAATGACACAAGAACATGAATTAAAGAAGAGCTATTATTATCAACCCATAAATGAATTAATTTCAGAATTTAATACTGATTTCAATAATGGTTTAAAATCTGAACAATTGGAGGAAAAATATCTACAATTTGGGTACAATGAACTTCCAAAGATCAAGAAATCTTTATGGAGAATTTATTTGGCTCCTTTGTTTAATTTTCTGATCCTGTTATTGATGATAACAGGAGTAATAATTATTATTTTAGGGCAACCAGAGGCAACAATTATCACTTTTACTGTTGTTCTTATAAACTCGGCAACCGCAATTAGTCAACAGTATAGGGCTCAAAAGGCTTTGGAGTCGCTACAGCGGATAGCTGCCTTGAAAACAGCGGTTTTAAGGGATGGATTTGAATTTGAAATTCCTACTCGAGAGTTAATACCAGGAGATATAGTAATATTGAAAGAAGGGGATAAAGTATCTGCTGATGGTAGAATAATAGAATATACCAATCTCACCATCGACGAAGCTCCATTAACCGGCGAAAGTGAACCTGTAGTAAAACATAATCAAACTATTGAAGAGACTGACAATTTACCAATACAAGAACAGTATAATATGGTATTTATGGGCACTTATGTAAATACTGGAAGGGCTAAAATATTGGTAACCGGCACAGGTTTAAACACTGAAATTGGAAAAATATCAAGTCAATTAAATGAAATGGGAAGCATCGAAGATATTCCTTTAACCCATAAATTGAATCGATTAGGATATATTTTAGGAACAGTAGTAATAATAAATTTAATCATTTTAATTACCTATAAATTTTCCATTTTAATTGCACAAAACAAATTTGTTGAAAAAGAAATCAGCAACGCGCTCGTTAATTCAATATTAAGGGCTATGAATGTTGTACCTATTAATTTGCCTCTCTTAGCGACGTTAGTTTTAATAACTGGGGTCCTTAATATGGCTCAGAATGGTGTCATAATTAAAAATTTATCAGCTATTGAATCTCTTGGACGGGTTTCTGTGATATGCTCAGATAAAACAGGAACGATTACGAAAAATGAGATGTCAGTAGAAAAATTCGAAATAAATAATATAGAATATAACGTTACTGGAGCAGGTTATGATGAGCCAGGAGAAATAATAAAGAATGGACAAGCAATTAATTTAAATGAAAGTCCAACCTTTCAAAAATTCATTGATTCTATTGTTGTAAATAACAATGCCAAACTCACCTATGAAGATGTAAAAGTTAGCGTAGGTGTGATGAAAGAAATGGCAGTAAGAAGAGCAATAGGTTCACCGACAGAAGCTGCCTTGTTAGTATTAGCAGAAAAAGCGGGCTATATCCCATATGATATTCAAAATAAATACAATATCTTAGTTGAATTTTCATTTAGTTCTGAATTTAAAAGGATGACTACAATATGCAGTTCGGTCGAAAATGAAAAAGAAATATATGCCTTTGCGAAGGGGGCTCCCGAAAGGATTATAAATATTTCTTCTCAGATTGAGATTAACGGGAAAATTAAGCCATTTAATAATAAACTGAAAAAAGAAATTTCAAATAAAATTTATAGACGTGCGATCCAAGGTTATAGGACTTTAGCGATTGCTTATAGAAAGATAATAGAAGTGGATAAACCAATTAGAGAAGAAATAGAAGAAGATCTTATTTACTTAGGTTTTGTATCAATTATCGATCCCCCTCGATTAGGGGTAAGGGAATCGGTTGAAGAATGTCAGGCTGCCGGAATAAAAGTGATAATGATTACCGGAGATCATCCGGCAACAGCAAAAACTATTGCTTCTCAAATGAGAATTTATAAAGAGGGTGATCTTGTAGTAGAAGGAAATAAAATTAAGGATTTAACAAATAGTGGCTTTAAAAACGTATCTGTATTTGCCCGTGTTGCACCTTCTGATAAAGAAATAATTGTAAGGAATTATCAGAATGAAAATAAAATTGTTGCGATGACGGGCGATGGAATTAACGATGCATTGGCATTAAAAATGGCGAACGCAGGAATTGCCATGGGTATCACTGGGACCGATGTTGCCAAAGAAACGGCAGATATGGTTATATCTGACGATAATTTTGTATCTATAGAAAAGGGTGTGGAAATAGGAAGGGGTTTGTTTTCTAAAATTAGAACAATTATCTTCTTTTTCATTTGTCTTAATATTATGGAAGCAACAATATTTTTTGGTTACGAATTCGAACCCTTTGTTTTATTCAGTTCAAATTGGCAACATATATATATTTTTGGCATCGTACACTCCCTTCCTTCATTAGCATTAGTCATAGATACACAACCTAAAGATATTATGAATGAGCCTCCAAGAAATGAGGAGGAATTATTGAGCAAAAGTATGTGGGTATTATTGTTAATACAGGCATTTTTAATGGGAATAGGGATTGTATTAGCGATTGAGTTAACACGAAAAGGGATCATCCCGTTAAATGGTTGGAATACAAATGAATATTTTAAGTTGAGTTATATTCCAAAAGGTACGTCTTATGAAGAGTTAGAAGCAATGAAAGCGAGAACGATGTTCATAACTACCTTATATATTGAAGAATCTTTCTTTATTTGGACAATGCGTAGGCCGAATAAGTCATTAATTAAAAGCTTAAGAGATGAGGATTTCTCCTATACTTTATTAATTATTTGCACAATAACGATGTTATTTCATATATATGTTATTTGTAATTCATATGAATTAAATAGTCTAATAAACGATGAATTAAAGCTTAATTTTCAAATTAACTTTTTATTCCTTTCGGCTACAGATTGGTTAATTTGCATATTACTCGCCCTACCAGGTATTTTTGGAATTGAATTTTTTAAATATTATGCTCGAAGAAGAAATATATTCTTTTAGAATAAATTAAAAATGATTATTATTATTAGTTTTATTATAATTAATTATAATTTTTAGAAAAAGTATATCATAGGAGCTATTAGAACTTCTAATGACAGTCACGGAAATTGAACCAATAGATGAGAGTTATTATTCATGGGAATTAAATGATATTTATGAGAAATTTCAAACCAATCCTAAAGATGGGTTAAATATTGAAGATGCGGAAGTTCGATTAGAAAAGTATGGAATCAATGAAATTCCTAAGGTCTCAAAGGGATTTATCAAAATTTATCTCGCTCCACTTTTTAATTGGCTTATCGTGATTTACCTAATTGGAGCTTTAGTTATTTTCTTAGCATCAATTTATGGTTTAGGAGGAAATTTAACGTTTATAGTCTCAACATTAGGAATTGTAGCAATTAATTGTTTTATAGCTATTTTTCAGCAATTTAGAGCCACAAAGAAATTGAAAGCCTTGAGGGAGCTATCCGCACCGGCGACCACAGTTATAAGAAATGGTGCTAAAGTAGATATTCCCACCAAAAAAGTCGTACCAGGAGATGTATTGGTGTTAAGTCAGGGAGATAAAATCCCGGCCGATGGAAGAATTATTCAATCCACAAATCTTGAAGTTAATGAAGCATCTCTAACTGGAGAAAGTGAACCTGTTAAAAAGTTTGAAAAAGGAGTGGCTATGAAAGAACAAGAAATTCCGATTGGAAGTCGAAAAAATATGGTCTTTTATGGAACTTACATAACCACTGGAAATGGTACAGCAATAACAGTAAGCACAGGAGGGAACACTGAAATTGGAAAAATTTCTCAAGGATTAGAAGAGGCTGGAACAAGTGAAATTCCTATAAGAAAAAAAATGAATAATTTTGGCAAATGGTTAGGATTGGCAGTATTAGTTTTCTGGTTTATTACACTAATGATAATATGGGTGGCAAGCGGATTTACAAGGTTAGATATCGTAAAAAGTCTGAATTCTGCTATGGATATTATGCCTATTAATATTCCATTGTTGACAACTGTAGTTTTAATTACTGGAGTTTTAGCGATGGCTCGACATGGAGTTATCATCCGAAATCTAGCTTCAGTTGATAGTTTAGGACGAACTAGTGTCGTTTGTAGCGATAAAACGGGTACTTTAACTAAAAATCAAATGAGTATTGAGTATGTATGGGTTGATGGTTCCACTTTTAGAGTTTCTGGAACGGGTTATGACCCTGAAGGAGATATTTTTCTAATTAATGATCCTAAGAACGTGGTTTTAGTTTCTCATATTGATGAATATCCTCAATTAAAACAATTATTAATTACGGGATTTCTAAATAATAATTCTGCTCTTGTGAAAAACGAAATAACTACAGATGGAAAAATCGTTTATAATTGGAATGTGATTGGCTCACCTACGGAAGGAGCATTAATGGTCCTATTTCAAAAAGGGATGGGAGATTATATTATAGAAAATTTTGAACCAATTAGGGAATTTCCGTTTGACTCATCGGTTAAAAGAATGTCTAAAGTATTTAAGAGAGACTCCTTATTCTATTCCTTTACAAAGGGAGCAAGTGAAATTCTATTACCATTATGCTCTAAAATACTCTCTAAAGATGGCACTATAAAAGATCTTACCCCGGATTTAAAAGAAAAAGTCATACATAATGTAGATCTATTTGCTAAACAAGGTTATAGGATATTGAGCTTGTGCTATAAAGAAATGACAGAACTACCTCATGATTTAGAAAATAACCGAGACTTATGTGAATCGAATTTAGTGTATATAGGATTTGTTACTATCTTAGATCCTCCCCGAGAGGGAGTTAAGGAATCCGTAGAGCAATGCCATAATGCAGGAGTTAAAGTAGTAATGATTACGGGGGATTCACCAACTACAGCTAAGGCAATTGCAAAACAGATATCTATTGTATCTGATGAGGACGATCTCGCAATTGAGGGAAATGAGATAAAGAATTTTAAAACTTTTGATGAGTTTAGTCAAATTAAAGTTTTTGCAAGGGTTTCACCCCAACATAAACAGGAGATCATCGAAAGATACCAGGCAGAAAAAAAAGTAGTTGCTATGACCGGAGATGGGGTTAATGATGCTCTAGCATTAAATATGGCAGATGCTGGTATAGCAATGGGTATTCAGGGTACTGACGTAGCAAAAGAAGCCTCTGACATGGTAATATCTGATGATTCATTTAATTCGATCGTAAAGGGGATTCACCAAGGGCGGGGTATTTTCGCTAAAATCCGTGCGGTTGTCTTTTTCTATATATGTATAAATCTTTTTGAGGGAGTAGTACAATTTCTTTTAGCTGTGATCTTAGATTTACCGTATTTCTTAGATGAAGAATACTATTGGCAATGGATATTTCTATCTATTACCCTTCATGCATTTCCAGGGTTAATATTAACATTTGATATAATTTCTGAAGATGTAATGAAGGAAAAACCGCGCGATTCAGAAGAGATTCTTTCCCGAAATACTATCATCTTAATGTTTTGCTTCGGGGGATTACTCGCCCTATGCATGGTTATAACATACTTTATGGTTTTAACAGGGGTATATCCTGTATTTCCTGAGAACCATAACTTCGGTTCATTCAATGACGGGTATCTTTATAGCCCAGAAACAAAGGATTTGACACCTAATATGAATTTGCAAATAGCAAAGGCTTTAACAATGCTCATGGTCACCCTATTCTTTTGCGAAAGTTTTCTTATATTTCAAATCAGGCGCCCAAATAAGTCCGTGATCAAAGCTTTTATTGAAGATAGCAGTAAATTTATGTACATCATAATCGGGTTGTTATTTGGAATATTTCTCGCATTGATGTATGTTCCAGGAGTTCAAATATCTTTAGCTTTAGCTGGCATTAATTTTATGTTCATGTATCTAACGGCTTTGGACTGGTTAGTTTGCTTTTTAGTATCGTTAATTTGCATTGTTTCCTTCGAAATAGTAAAATATATAGCTCGAAGGAAAGGTATCAGCTTTTAATCCTTTTTCTTTCTTTAAAAGTTTAATTAATTGAAAAAATAAAAATAAAAAATGATAATTTTTTTATGAATTGATTTGATTATATCTATTTAATTTGGGATGTCGCGCTTTTAAGTCTTTTCTCGGCATCGCTAACAACTTTTTCGATAATATCGCTGACTTTTTCTATACTATTTATAACACCGATACTTTGACCGAGAAGTACAGCCCCATCTTCTGTATTTCCTTCATAAATCAATCGATATGCTTGTGATTCCTTTATAAATTCTTGAATGGTGGTTTGTTTTTCCATAGCCATCTTTTCTTCTTTAGATCCTACAAGAGGATGACTGAAAGCATATTTGTTTTTCCATAATCTTATGGGACCAAAGGCGCCTGTAGCCAATAAAGTGTCTTGAGCCCTTGCAGGGGGTACAATATCTTTATAAGTTTGGTGAAATTCGCTTTCTTGTGAAGCTATGAATCTGGAGCCCATCGCGATTGCTCCTGCTCCCATAGATAAAGCAGAAGCTAATCCTTGTCCAGTTGCGAAACCTCCACATGCAACAATTGGGAGATCGGGATATTTTTGCGTAACTTGTTGTAAAAGTACTAGTGAAGTGACTTCTTCATAAGATTGATGTCCTCCACCTTCGGTTCCCGTAATAACTACTCCATCTGCTCCTGAAGCTACACATTTATCGGCGAGCCATAAAGCGGGTGCGACATGAAAATGCTTTATTTGGGAACCACTTTCCTTTAATTTTTGGAATGATTTTGATTCTGGTAGTGTCTTAGAGGATCCCGCGCTAGTAACTGCATATATACATTGTTCCTTTAATTTTGGATTTTCCATAATAAATTTCGGGATCTCCTTACATAACAATGGTGCGTCTATTTGTACCCGAGATGTCCTTATATTAAATCCAAATGGTTTGTCAGTATGCTCAACCACGTATTCCATATCCCTTTTCATAACTTTTAGTGTGCTCTGAGTATCACGTAATGTCTCACTGACTTCGCGTTCAAATTCAGAGGCATGACTTATAACTCCGAGCCCACCCGCCTCGGAGACGGCAACTGTTAGTTTTGTCGTATAAAATGGCCCCATTGGAGCAGCAATTATGGGATGCTTAATCCCTAACATTTTGGTAATATTGGTTTCTATAACCATCTTTTATCATTTCCTTTTTTATTTTATTGATTTAGTAACAATTGATGATAATAATTAATTTATAAAATATTTATAGTTTCATTCAGTTTAATTTATCAATTAAAAATCATCGAATATCCTTTAAAAAAAAATTGAAAAAAATAGTTCTTGTATTTTATTTATCTAATTCATTAAAATACGGTATAATCTTATTCCGAAAAATCTCATAGACTCTATCCACGTCAGGACCGCGGTTCATTAAAGCCAGATGGGTGGTTCCCGAATTTTTAAATTTCTCAATACTTGTAATCACATCGTCGGTCGTTCCAATGCAATTTAGATCTTCATTTATGGTTGTTGGCAATTGATCAATGCATTTTAACAAATCAGCGGCTCCAGGAGCATCCAAAAGTATATTATGTATTGTTAAATCCTCGGGTAAACCAACATTTGGATAAGCTTGATTAATTTTGGTTGGATTTACTAAATATGAGGTTTTAAAAAAATCGCATCTTTCGACTGCTCTTTGGGGATCATCGTCGTCAATTGCCACAAAACAGTCGTACACATAGTCGATTTCAGATGGGTCCCGACCAACGTTTTTAGCGCCTTCCACTACCTCTTTATAATTCTCCTTATATGTCCAAGGAGTCTCTACGAAAGGATACCAACCATCGCCTAACTCACCTGCTAATCTACGTGTTTTTGGGCTATTTCCAGCTACATAAATGGGGGGACTCTTTTGCATTGGTTTAATTTGTATAAATCCGTTTTTTATTGTCCCCCAAAATTCACTCTCAAAGTTCACTCGTTTTTTGGTCCAAAATTTTCTTAATAATTCGATATATTCGCTTAATTTAGCATAAGATCTCTCTCTTTTAAGTCCGTATAAATCTATATTCATAGCTTCTCCTGCCCCTATCCCTAACATGGCTCTTCCATTTGAAAAAACATCTAAAGTAGCCACTTTGTGAGCCATAAGAGCGGGATTAAACCTATGACAATCGGAAACACCCGTACATAATTTTATTTTCTTGGTTTCCATAGCGAGAGCTGTTAAGAAAGAAAACGCATCGTAGCAGGTTCCTGGTGAATTCAACATTGTTGTATGATCAGCATAAAAAACCGAATAAAATCCACAGGCCTCGGATTTTTTAGTTCCATCGATCATATATTCAAGCCTTGGAGTTGGAACTGGTATACTGAAACTAAATCTCAAATCCCTCATCACATTCTTTTTTGAATTAATTTCAAATCATAATTATAGTATAGAATTTTTTTTTTTATTATTGGATTATTAAATTAAAAATTGTTAAACTTTTTTTCATTATACAAATTATTAATAATAATTTAATTTTTAAGACAATTCATATTCATATCAATAGAAGAAAATTATTACATAATGTTTAAGAAGTGATAATATGAATAAACCTATTGTTTCAGTTGTTAAATATGAAAAACCATTGGAATCAGTTCGTAAAGTAGTCGACCAATCCAAATTATTTGACGATATCCCTACTGATGCTAAGATATTTATCAAACCGAATATAGTATACTGGAACCGACATAGTAATTTTCCAAAATGGGGGGTACTTACTACATCTCGAGTAATAGAGGATGCAGTTGTTCTTCTTAATGAACGAGGAATTAAAGATATTACCATAGGGGAAGGGATAGTAACTGAAGATCCCAAAGATGACCTTACTGCTGCAGATGCGTTTGAAAAACTCGGGTATAATACTCTAAAAGAAAGATATGGGGTTAAAGCTATCAATACTTTTAGGAGCCCCTTTGAAAAAATAGATATGGGACTTGATTTTAAAGTTAATTTTAGTTCTGTTGCTCTTGCTGCTGATTATATTCTGGATATTCCGGTTCTAAAAACTCATGCACAAGCTAAAGCGAGCATCGCATTTAAAAATCTGAAGGGCTTAATCAGTATCGCCTCACGGAAGAAATTTCATAGTCCAGACCTAGTACATGACTTGAATTACAACGTCTCTCACCTTCCTAATAAGTTACCTCCTGTTTTAACTATTATTGATGGAATTTATACACTTGAACGTGGTCCTGCCATTGATGGAAAGGCTCATAGAAGCAATATTCTTGTAGCTTCAAAAGATATACTCTCTGCTGACTTAGTTGGTGCCAGTCTATTAGGGTTTGTCCCATCAGAGATACCTCATTTAGCACTTGCTGCAAAAGAAAGGAATAGACCAGGTGATTTATCAGATATTGAACTTGTAGGGGAGAGCATTGAAAGTTTGGCCTCACATCATGAATGGGATTTCATTTACAGTGATGCTGGAGATCTGCCGCTTCCTTTTCAGAAAATTGGAGTAGAGGGGCTTAAATACCATAAGTATGATAATTCTATGTGCACATATTGCTCTGGATTAAACGGCATAATTTTATTAGCAATAAAATATTCATGGAAAGGTAAACCTTATGACAAGATCGAAATTCTGACTGGAAAAAGGATGAAACCAACTGAAGGTAATAATAAAACAATTTTACTTGGGCAATGTCAATGTACCCTTAATAAAAATGACCCTTGCATAAAAGAATTGATCCCAATCCAAGGCTGTCCTCCCGCAAGAGAAGATGTAGTAGATGCCCTTAAACAGGCGGGAATAAAAGTCCAAAATGCATTTTTTAAAGGTTTAGATTCAGGTGTTGGATTTTTAATGGCTAAATATAAGGGAAAACCAGAATTTGAAGAATCCTTTTTTCAAATTAAATGATTTTATTTTTTAAATCACCTCTTTTTTTTATTTTGTACTTCTTTCATCTCAAATTTTAGAGCCATAATTAAATCCTAAAATTCTCAAATTACTCGAATTTTGAAGGGAAACATTAAAAACTATCATATGGCTAAAAAAATTTTGATTGCCTTCTTAAATCATTTAAACTTTTTCAATCTCATTTAAATCTTTGTTAAAAACTATTCTATCCACTTTTTAAGTAATTAAGTAGTCAAAACCTTTATAAATTCAGATTGCATTAATATTATTAATAAGATTCTAAAAAGGGTTAAAAATGAGAAATATAACTATTAATTTGCCTGATTTTTATGTAAAATTGCTAACAGAAATAGGGGAAAAGACCGGTAGATCTCGATCTGAATTAATACGAAAAGCAATAGAAGATCGCCTCGAAAAAGATTTGTATTTTTTTGCTATAATTGAGAAGATCTATCCCGATATTCAAGTAGAACGTAAAAAGAGGGAGGAAATCCAACAAAAAATAGAATTTAAAAGATTAGTTGACCTTAAAAAAAAGAGAGAATTAGAATTCTATAATTATTGCATACTTTGCGACAGAAAACTTCATCCAGAAACTAAACCGAAAAAAATTAGTGGATTTAATATATATGAATTAAGATTTTGTTGCACCTGTTTTGAAAAATATGAGGGTCTAACTTTAGATGAATTCCCAAAATCGGTATCAAGAAAAATTAAAAAGAAATTAGAAAGATATAAAGAACTAACTAAAAAGAATACAAAATTTAATAATGAAAATAGTAAAAGTGGAAGTTCCTGAAAAATATATTGAAAATATATCATGCCTTATTAACTCTGATTTAAAAGCGATTCGTAGAGCTGAAGAGAGGAGAACCCTAATTAGATATATAATTCTTTCAGAGAAATCAAAAAATACTAAAGCGTATGAACAATGTATCTTTTGTGGAATATTCTTAGGCAATCCTAAAAAACCATATAAATATAAGCATTATAAGATTACTGAATTGAGATCTTGTTGTTATTGTCTTAAAAAACATAAAGGAAAAACTTTAGATGAGTTTCCAGCTATCATTCAGGAAAAAATATTGAATACAGTTAAAAATATTTAAAAATTTATTTAAATCCTTGACAAAAGGCATCAGCATTTTTCCCTAATACATCGTGATTATAACCCCCTTCTAATAGGGCATAACGCCGGCCATTGCATAACTTATCTGAATACTCCTTCATTAAACTTCCCAGTTTTGTATAATCTTCTGGATGTAATAAATGACCCCAGTCTTCGATCCCTTGATCAAATCCTGCACTCGCTACAAAAATATCAATATCTTTAAGATTCTGCATATAAGCTTCCACCTCTTTTATATAATTCGAAGCACCACTAGAACTAGGGTTTAAAATTTTAACTATAAAACCATCATTTCTATTTTTCAATATATTGATGTTACCATCACCGGTATGAAGATCGAAGTCCAAAATAAATGCAGACTTGATGTTTTTTTCAGAATACAGTTTTAACAAACTTATACTGATATTATTGAAAAAGCAGAAACCCCAACAAGAGTCAGCTGAAGCATGATGTCCGGGAGGGCGAATTACGGCAAAAGTTGGAGTCCCCTTAAATCCTTCTTCAGCAGCCAATATCGAACCGCCCGCAGCTAAAGCTGCCAATTCATACAATAAAGGTTCATTTTTAATGTACTCGTAATGCCTTTTTCCATGAGCTCGTAAAATATCCTCTTCGGTTGCCGGTTCTGGAGTAATTATTTCATAATCTTCGGGTTTACTTTTTATAATCTTCATAATACTTTCCAGACGCCCCGGAGAAGCCGCAGGGTCCATTGAGTAATTAGAAACATAAAATCTTTCATGAAACACAATTTTCATACTAGATCTAACCTCGAATAATTAAAAAAAAATTATGGTTATTCTTTGAAATCTTCAATAAGACTCACTTTTTTGTTTGAATCTATCGTAATTGCTAATAATTTTATCTCCTCACTTTCTTCATATTTTGGATCAAGCATTACAAAGTAAAATATTTTATTTTCCGTATCGTATCCGATTTCCAAAGAACCGCAATCAGTGGGTAAAATATTCATTAAATCTTCAGAGGCATTTTTTAAAAGTGTTGCATAAATTGAATCCTCAATTTTTCTTTGCTTCTCTCTTACTTCTTTTACTGAAGAGAATTCAAACTGTCCAAATGATTCTTCGACTTGTTTATTTAAATTATTCCAATTTTGAAATAGTTCTTCTATATCTTCTTCCATGACTTTCTTTTTGTTTTATTTAACTTAATCTTTTCTATTTATTAGAGAATAAATTAAGAGAAAGTTAATTTGTTTTAGTTTATATAAACTAGCTTTAAAATTTTAAAATATCTATTTGATAATGTTCTTTTAGATTTGCTAATATTTGATTTATATGTTCAAAATCTCTTGTTTCAAGTTCAATGACAACTTCTGTCATTTTATATTCAAGCTCTAAACGCTCTCTATCATGAGTAATTGAGATGATATTACCTTTTTCTTCTGCAATTATTTTTAAAACATTCATTAAGGCTCCAGGGATATCAGGAATTTTCGTTTTGAACTTAACTAAACGCCCCCCTTTAATTAGTCCTTTTGTGATTATTCGATTCAACAAATTAGGAGTTAAATTGCCTCCCGATATTACTGCTACAACTTTTTTATTTTGAATTTTAATTTTGTTATAAAGAATTGCGGCTAATGCAGCTGCTCCAGCACCTTCAACAAATAATTTGGCTCTTTCTAATAAGAGTAGAATTGTATTTGCAACTTCTTCATCAGAAACAAGGACGATATCATCAATATATTTCTTTATCATATCATAGGTTACATCTCCAGGCTGTTTAACGGCAATACCATCGCAAATAGTTTCTTTCAACTGCATTAATGATATTTTATTTTTCCTAAAGGATTCATGCATAGATGGGGCATTTTCAGATTGAACTCCAATAATTTTGATATTTTTGTTCTTTTGTTTACAATATGAGCTAATACCACTAATTAATCCTCCACCTCCGATCGGACAGAAAATATAATCAGTATCTGGCAGTTGTTTTAGTATCTCATAACCGATGGTAGCTTGTCCTTTGATGATATCTAAATCGTTAAAAGCAGGGATAAGAATACAGTTTTTTTCTTTTTTAATCTCAAGCGCTTTTTGATAAGCTTCATCATATGTCTGCCCATACTCAATTACTTCACCTAGAGGATTATAATTCTTAATAGCTTCAATCTTGACAATAGGTGCTCCTTCAGGTACAACCACAATTGATCTGATATTAGAAATTTTAGCCGCTAAAGCAACTGCTTGACCATGATTACCAGCTGAGGCCGTAATTACTCCTGCTTTCTTTTGTTCATTAGTTAATCTTGAAATCTTATTATAAGCTCCCCTGATTTTAAAAGAACCAGTTCTTTGAAAGTTTTCAAGTTTTAAGTACACTTTATTACTAGACATTACAGAAAATGTATGATTTAACTCCAAGGGAGTAAAGTGTACTAAATCTGAAAAGAATTCTCTAATGTTCTGTATCTCAGTTAGATAATCCTGATTTGACATGATATTTTCTTAAATTTTAATTTAATATAAAAAAGAATTAAAGATCTAATTTAAAAATTAAATGGTTTTGCTAATATTGCTTTTACTTTAAGATTCTTAAATTCGCTGGTTGGAGCAGGTTTTATAAGACATACTGTATCAGCACCTCTCCCTGTACCTCCAACACTGATAATATCCCGATCTAGGTCCGGAATTAATCCCGCATCGCAAAGAGTACTTGCAATTTCAATACACACTTTCACTCCCTGACAAAATTGAAACCCTAACATCTTTGCTAAAAGATCTACAAAAATCCATGCTTCTTTTTTTAGTCTTAATCCTCTCTCAATGCCGCTCATGGCATGAGTACCGCAGTGAAATTTAAGGCCTTTCTGTTTTAGTGTTTCCATCTTATCCTCAGGGAATTCTTGTCGTACACTACTATTAACGAAATAATATGAATGTGTTATGATAACTACATTATAATCATTTGGATTAAAAATCTCTAAAGCTTTCTCGGCAACAGTTCCAGTAGTACTCGCAAGTACAATATCTTTAATATTGAGTTGATCTGCATATTTCTTCGCAATTTCTAATGCTTTATCGGTATTTTCTGGTCCTGTATTCTCTAAATACGTAACTTCCAGTTTTAAATCTGCCATACTCTATTAACCTCGCTAATTTGATTTATTTATTACTTTTTATAATTTATCCCATTAATTTTAAAATTTTATATTTTAAATTAATTAATAAAATTTTGATAAATTTAGACTAACTTTTAAAATCTCTAATTTTCATAATATAATTGTTAAGCTTTAGCAAATTAAATTACTTTTTGTAGGATAAGATCTATGAAATCCTGTAAAAACTGTAGATTTTCAATGAAATATGAAGACAAGTCATTCTCAGAATAGAGATTTTGTAAAATCGATCTCGACAAGAAATTTATGAATGATTGTTGTAATAATTATCGGAGGAAACGGTTTTTACTATGGCTTTATGATTATATTATTTTTCTTTTGACCTTAATATAACATAATTGATTGTTTTTTTATTTGTAGGAAGATAAAAATTGGTCTCTGAATGATTTAATACTTCCCCATCCCAATTTTTAATTAAAGAATAAAAAAGATATGATAAAGATGTCTAAAACTGCTATTATGACTTTAGAAAATGTATCTAAATTTTATGGGCTAAATGGTTCTGTAGTAAAAGCCCTAAAAGATGTTAATTTTGAATTAAAAGAAGGGGAAGTTTTAATTCTTATGGGGCCTAGTGGAGCTGGAAAAACTACGCTTTTATCAGTCATGGGCTTACTTCTCCATCCTACTGAGGGTAATATTTATTTTGAAGATAAAATCTATGATAGTAAAACTAAACCAGAAATTCTAACAGAAACTCGACGAGATTCAATTGGTTTTATATTTCAGTCTTTTAATTTAGTAAAGTCCTTAACAGTATTACAAAATGTCGAACTTATGTGTAAGATTGGAAAATTGAATAAAAATGGATACAAAAAGAAATGTGAAGATATGTTGAAAATGCTCAATATGGGACATAGATTAAACCACGAGCCTAAGAACCTTAGCGGAGGTGAGCGTCAGCGAGTGGCAATCGCTCGAGCCTTGATTAATGAACCAAAATTAATTTTTGCAGATGAACCAACTGGGAACCTAGATTCTGAAAACGGAAAAAATATTGGTGAATACTTTAGAAAAATTGTGGAGGAAAGAGGTACTACAATACTCATTGCTACACATGACGATAGACTTAAGTTTTGTGCTGATAGAATCATCCACATGGAAGATGGGATTCTATTAAACTAGTTATTTTTGATTTTTAGTATTTTATTATATGTCAGACACCTCTCTTTTAGCTAATAAGTTCCAAAAATCATTAAAACAAATTTTTATTAATTACCTTAATTTTTCTATTTTGATTAAATATGAATAGTAAAGAAAGAGTTTCAGCTGCGTTAAATCATGAGCCTGTTGATCGAGTTCCCCTTCATACACTAGCCGTAGATGGACCGTTGTGTGATGAAGTGCTGGGAAAGCCGCCGAGAAGTGCCTTTGATGCCATAGATGATTTAGAAACACAATATCCAGAAGATTGGATCGAGAGGGTTAATAGTATTATCACTGAAATTGAAGTTAATGTATTTTCAAAAATGATTGAAGCAGCCTCAGTTATTGGTTATGATACTTGTGGTGCAGGATTTATTCCCCTAATATTCGAAAGTAAAGAAGAGTTCAGTGATATCTTTGGTAGAAGGTATAAAATTATTAACCTTGATGGTAATATCTTTCCAGATTATTATAAAGGAGTCATTAAAAACAGGAATGACTGGGAAAATTTTCCTAAACCAGATTTTAAAGATATTTTTAGGAAAGCTCGTAAATTTTATAAAGGAATTCAAAGGAGAACGAAAAAATTTCAAAATCTAGTATGTATCATGGCGACAGATGATTTTACATCTGTTTTTCCTCCCGTCTGGCAGGGAATGGGGATGAATAATTTTGCTAGAGCATTACGAAATGATCCAAAATTAATTAAAGAACGGTTTGAATATACCACAGAAATTGTATTAGGATTATATAAAGCATATAAAGAGTGTGGAGCAAAAATTTTCTTCGAAGGAGCAGATATAGCATTCCGAAAAGGTCCTTTAATTAACCCTAAATATATTGATCAATATGTATTACCTTACATGCAGAGATTAACTGATGCAGTTCATGACTGGGATTGTAAAATAATCTTTCATTCTGATGGTGATATCACTTCGCTCCTTGACTTTATCGTTGAAGCGGGATTTGATGGTCTTCATTGTCTTGAACCACCTTATGTTGATTTAGATTTAGTCAAAAAGAAAGTTGGAGATAAATTATGTTTGCTCGGAAATATAGACACTTCGTATATTCTTGTGAATGGTACCAAGAAAGAAGTAGAGGATGCAGTAAAATATGCTATTAAAAAATTAGGACCTGACGGAGGATATATTCTCTCCCCATCAAATTCGCATCCTGCAATGTCTTTACAACGCATTAAGTGGATGATTGAAGCAACAAAGAAATATGGAGAATACCCGCTTCAATTATAAATTATTAATTTAGCTAAGTTTATTTGTCATTTAATTAAGGAATATTATCCCACTAATTTTTATTACATAAAAGATATATTTATATCTTTTTTCACTGATGAATGCATAGAATTAATTAAAATTTAACACGCTTGTAAAGAATGTCAATAAAAGTAAAATTATATGGTGATTTAAGGGAAAAAGTACCTAATCAAGGTCATAATAATGGAGCCCCCAGCATTTTAAATATAGAAGATGGAGAAATCAATACTGTGTTTGATATTCTGAACAAATTTTCCATAGAAGAAAATGAAGTAAGCCACATTTTCGTTAATTTTAAGTATTGCGGTGCTGGAAAAAGTGTTATGGATGGAGATCAGATTGGAATTTTTCCCAGAAAAATGGCATTAATGTTTATTGAAATCAGAAAAGACAATACGGTTAGTGTTACAGTTAAACTATTTGCTGATTTGCAGCAATATGGTCCGGCTAAATCTACATTGGATATGCCAGAAGGAAGCACGATAAATTCCATTATAGAAAAATACAGGATTCCTAAAGATAAGAAAATTATAATGCTAGTTAACGGTTTACCACGATATGATAAAAATTTTGTTCTCAATAATGATGATGTTCTCTCGATTTTTCCTCCATTAGCCGGGGGATAATTATTTTAATTAATAATTAAGATATAAACCTACAGTTTAACTAAAATCTTTATAAATTCTCTTTCCCCAGGTTCAAGATATTTTTCAAATCCTCTTTGAATATCATCTAAGGGAATAATCTCAGATATGAGTTTATTTACATCTACTTTCCTTTTCGCAAAGAAATTTATAGAGGCATGAATATCTTCTACATCATGTCCGAGTATACCTCTAAGACAAGCTTCCTTCGAATTCAGTAAAAACATAGGTAGCGACACAGTTCCCTTATGGACACCAACTAAAATTATAGTACCTCCTTTTTTTATGAGATCAATAGCCATATTAATCGTGCTCTCAAAACCAGCACAGTCAAATATGAAAGTAGGAGGTCCATATTCTTTTAAAAATTTCTTTATTTTAATTTTATTTGGTGGAATTGCGTCTGTTGCCCCCATTTCTTTAGCTTTTTCTCTTAGAAACGAATGTGGTTCAATAACTACCATGTAATTAGGATTCTTTTCAGCAAGTAAGTAATTCATAAAACAAAGTCCAATATTGCCTCCACCAAGAATCATAATATTTTGATTCTCTCCAATATTAGATAATTTTGCGCCTCTTGTAGCATTCGCGAAAGATTCGATTAACGCCGCTTCTTTGATAGATACATTATCCGGTATTTTAAACAAATATTTCTTGGGAACTTTAACATACTCTGCAAATCCGCCATCCCGAAAAATACCTAATCCATCCAATTGACCTCCTCCAGCTAAATCAAGAGATACATTAATGCCGCAGACTCTATCTCCAATTTTAAAATCAATAATGTTCTCTCCAATTTTAACAATCTCTCCAGAGAATTCATGTCCCATTACAAGAGGTACTTGATACATTTTATATTTAAAATTGGTAAGATCACTTCCACATATTCCACAATAATGAACCTTTACAATGACATCATCAGGACCCGATGTTGGTTCAGGATAATCATCTTTAACTATGATTTTTTTAATATCTTCAAACACGGCAGCTTTAATTATTCATTCATCTCAATTAATTTATTCATAATATATTTGAATATATGAATTTCTAATTTAAAACTATTTAACCAATAATTTAATGACAAAAAAATAGTAAAGTTAATCTTATTTCGGTAGATGCATCAGGGAATTTATTAAATCAGTTACACATTGAGCAGTCTGGTTTAACTTATCCATAGCAATTTTATCTAAAGTATCCTCTGCTGTTAGAAGATAATAAGGATTTCGTATCCAATGGATTACTTTTAAATCACTGTGGGTTGTAAAATGGCCTGCCTCGCCTATTGGAGGGGTATTAAAGAAGTTTTCAGGTATTAAGAGCATACGTTCAATCTTATGTTCCTTAAAGGCTTTTGTTGTAAGGGCAACTAAGTCTATATCATGAGATAAAAACACTGCACCTATTGCGAGGTTATTTGTAAACCTATAATTATGAGTTTCTGGGTCTTCTTCGACCTCTTTAGCACATAAATGCTCGAGATTTATATCAACTATCACTTTCTTTAACAATGTATTTCTGTATTTCTTAGCAAATTGTTCAGCCCCTATCCCTCCGTAAAGATGACCTGCTGTCAAAACAAATAATAAAGATTTTGGTCTTTGCTCTTTTGGGATTTTTGACCATGTTCTTAATTGAGCAAGAACCATAGCTACGCCAATACCATCTTCAGATGCTCCCTCGAACGCTGAATCAGTATGTGTTGAAAGCATATACATTTCTTCGGACTGACCTGGTAGTATACCCCATATATTATTTGCTTTACTAATTTCTTTAAATCCAGTAAGAATGAGAGTACCTCGAGAATTTTCAGCTTGCGCCAATTCTCTCACTTTCATGCCATCATACTTTCCTACATATAAAGCAGGGACAGGTTTCATAGTACCATCATAAGGACCCCAATGAGAATTAATATTGGTTGGAGCGTCACGTAGAATAAGTACTAATCCTAATGCCCCTCCACGTACTGCTCGCCAATATACTGTATCCTCTCTAGGTTTTCCACCTAATGTTTGAGGCAGAAAGTTTGAAAGCACAAAAGTAAGAATTATTTCGGTAGTTTCATCAAATGAATTTTGGGGATCGGACACATAATATGGTTCGGCCATTTTAATTATTCTTCCTACCGGAAAGGTGGGAAATTCTATATCTGCGACAACAATTTTTCCATTTACATCCATTTTTTTGAAATCCTTCTTCGAGCCAGTTCCAACATAAATTAAGGGAGCAGTAACCCCTTTTTTATCCGTAAATTCAGTATTTAACACATAAAAACACGGTATTTCAATAACTTCATCATTTGCCTCAATTGTTAAATTCCAATCAGTTGCTACCCAATTGATGACTTCAAATGTTTCTTTTTTCACATTTTCAAGCCTTAATTCTTTAAATGTTGTTTCAAGGTAACTTTCTATCTTATGAGCTTCTTCTGTTCCAATCCTTCTATGGGGTACGCTGCAAATCTTTCTTAAATCATTTTCAATTACTTTTGAATTAGGTGCCAATACTTGTAATTCCGGTTTTTTAAGAGTAGGTATGATCTCTTTAGATTTCTCGCGAAATTCTTTCATTTTTGGTATTAATTCCATTAAATTAGCAATTATTTTTTTTCTATCGAATGTAAATTCTGTAGTGGGTTCAGAATTAGTTTTAGATTGATCCATAATATTATCCTCTTGATTATTATAATTTTTTATTGATTTTTAGAGTATTTAAATATAAGTATTAGGGCAAAAAAAATAGGAAATTACTCAAAATTCTTTCAGTTCAAGCTTTTTCGAGTATTTGGTATTAAAAAAGAAACGTATCATCAGTTCTCTTTTATTTGTTTTTTTCGTATTCTTCGTCTTTCCCTCTTTGTAAGAACCTGATCCCGTAATCCTTTAGCAGTATGGCCTTTTAATGAGTTAATAATCCGTATCACTGCTCGTGTGAGGGGCACAAAACTTTTTTCATGGATTTTATCCATCGTATCTTCAGAATCAAACAGATAAGGTGGAGCCGTTAAAAATGAGATGAAAGGGATTCCTGCAGGTTGATAGCTATGCCCATCAGTGGGAGGACCATCCGCGCCTGGAATAAAATCATCCGGAGGAAGGAAAAGCGAGCGTTGTAAATCCTCTTTGATAATTGCTTCTTCTGTTATTTCTTCAAGTGGTAATATTCGACTTACAAACCACCACCGTACAGTAGGATCATCTAAAGGAATCATTCTTCCGTTTTCACGTTTCACATCCCGGGCGACATGTTCCAAATGAATGGCTATTACTACGTTCTTTAAAAATTCCTTATTTCTTTTTACGAATTCTGCTTGACCTAATCCTCCAGCCATATGAGCTCCGTTCATTAAAAACATCAAATTGAATGGACGTTGTTCTTCAGGGATCTGCGACCAATATTTTGCTTGTGCCAATACTAATGCCATTCCAGAGGCATCTTCTACTGCTGAATTCCAAGGACCATCATGGTGAGTCCCAATTACTATCCATTCATTAGACATTCCTCCTGGTAAGGTTCCTGTAATGTTATGAGATATTACCTCTGAAATCTTTCCATTGTAAGAGAGTTTTGCACTTACTTTGCCTTTTTTCATTAAATCCATAATTTTCTTCCCATTTTTTCCAGAAACCCAAATACCCGGAATTTTTCTCTCCACAGCATCATACGGAACATAATATTTATCTGATTCACAAGGGTACCCAGAAAGTATTCCTATGAGTGCTAATGCGTTTTTTTCATACGCGGGTTCTACTACATTTTGAAAGTTTATATCGAATGGAACAGTTTGCTCCAAAGTTTCAAATTCATTCTTAGGATCATAATATCGATCGGCTCCTCTAAGAGATGCCATCAATTTGACGGGAAATTTTGTTAAATTCAACTCATAAACGGCTATCTTTCCTGATAAATCATGATCATCAGAAATCATGCTAAGTTCAGCTTCAACACCATTAGTTGGTGAAGTATAAGGAATAGGAAAACAAGGTATGTCAAATCTCTCAGTCGGATTATTAATCAGCCAAATTTCAAGTTTAGCATTAGATGCTTCCCATTTTTTTACATTGATCGGATCAAATTTGATATTCTGCAGATTCAAAGACTCAAATTGCTCTTTAATCCAATTTTCAGCCCAATAGTCTGCTGGATATCCCGGAAGGCGAATACCTTGATTAAATATTTCGGCAGTCAAATCTATCATTTCTTGCATTGAAGGAACAATTTCTTTCTTTATTGAATTCATTTCATTCATTTTTTAAATGAAGGTTTAAGTATGTAAAGAATAAATAATAGTTTTTTAAAAATATTTCTTTAATATCTAAGAAGGTATATTCTTAAAAAAAAAGGAAAAAAAAGAGATCATTCCTCACATTCATAAAAATAGTGTCCATATTTTTCTTTGAACGCTTCAGCAACTTCATCTATTTCTGGTCGTATAAATTCATATCCGTCCTTTATGCATTCATAGTTAACTGGCACATTACCTATGACCTCACCATCAACTTGACAATGATACGGATTAGGTTCTTCGGGATCTTTCATTTCTATCCTCACTTTTTTACTTGTATACTCAAATACATTCGGATGTGGTAAAAGTTTAGCCTTATACATTCTTTTAAATTGAAGCAACAACTTTAGCTTTCCAATGTCGACGATACTAATGTGAAAGATTCCATCATCTACTCGGGCTCTTTGGCATACATACATCCATCCCCCATAAGTAGGACCATTTCCAACAGCAGTCAGGTTTGCCATTCCCTCATAAACATCATCATCCATAATGGCTTTTATTTCCTTACTTTTCCAGCTAAATACTGCTTTCATGACTATTGCGCTATAATTTTTAGACGCACCAGGTAAATTAGCCCTCCTGGCGACTTCGGCATCAAAACCTTGGCTCCCTATACCTAAGAAATACCTTTCAACACCTGCCTCTGTGATTGCTAATCCTATATCGGCTTTGCTGGATTTTCCCTCAGCAATGATTTCGCAAGCTCTTTTAACATCAGGTCTTATACCAATTGCTCCTGGTATATCATTTCCAGATCCAAGGGGTATAAATCCGCATAGAGCTCCAGATTTAGAAGTTATAACGCCGTGGAGAACCTCATTGTGGGTTCCATCACCTCCTGCCGCTAGTACCCGATATCCATCTTTAGCACACTGGCTTGCCAACTCAATCGCATGCTGTGCATATTCGGTCGCAAAGATCTTGTAGGAAACATTTAAATCGTCTAAACATTTACGGGCAAATTCGATATCTTTATTAGCTTTTTCGGCACCACCAGCTACGGGATTAAAAATAATTGCATGATCGGCCATATTATCAATCCATTCTTCTGTTTTACTTTTAATTTAATTTTTAAGTTAATAATTATAACTTAATTCTAAACTTTTATATACTTAATACATGGAATATTACTTAAATTTTTTAAAAAAATTACGAATTTATTTTTAGAAAAAGAGTGAAATTATGGAAGAATCAAAGAGATTAAATGATATGATTAAGAATGGTGAGTTTATTATGGCACCAGGTGCTTATGATGCTTTAACAGCCAGAATAATAGAATCAGAAGGATTTAATTCGGTGTATATGACAGGATTTGGAACCTCTGCTTTTCATTTCGGCTTACCTGATAGAGGGTTATTGACTATGACCGAAATGGTTCAAAATGCCAATAGAATTGTAAATGCTATTAATGTTCCTCTTATCGCAGACGCAGATACGGGGTATGGGACTGTTATAAATGTGGATCGAACTGTAAAGGAATATGAAAAGGCGGGTGTTGCCGCAATTCATATTGAGGATCAGGTTTGGCCGAAAAGATGCGGTCACATGTTGGGTAAGGAAGTGATCGATGAAAGTGAAATGGTAAATAAGTTAAAAGCAGCGGTAGAAGCCAGGAAAAACCCGGATTTTTTAATTATTGCCAGAACAGATGCTATTGCAACCCATGGATTAGAAAATGCCATTGAGCGGGCACATCTCTTCGCTGAAGCAGGAGCAGATATTATTTTTGTGGAAGCTCCAAAAACGAAAAATCAGATGAGAAAGATCCCAAAACTCTTCAGTAAAAAGCCCCTTCTTATAAATATGGCGCCAAGAACTCCGAATTTAGCGGCTGAAGAATTGAAAGATATGGGGTATTCGATCGCAATATATCCAGGGGTATGTTTGGCCGCAGCAATATTAGCATGTCGAGAAGATGTTCGGCTCCTAAAAGAAACAGGTCGTCAGAGAGAATTCAAGGAGGTGCTCCAATCATTCGCCGAACTCAATGAATTTTTAGGAATGCCATATTATAATGAACTAGAGAAGAAATTTGAAGAGATAAAGTAGAAAAGAACACCACTTTGAATTTAAGCTTGTCTTTAATTAATGATTATTTGGAATTTACTGCGTTAAATATTTATAATCATTCAAGTACAATTATATTATAATACGTATCTGAAAATGTAAAATTAAAATTTGGGGATATAAATTGACATTAACACCAAATGAATTTTTAAATGGTCTTACAGGATTTATTTTTGTTGTCATTGTTTTTTTCGTCGGTTTAAAGATATCGCTGAAATATTTTGAATATAAGCAAAAAACCTTACTTTATGTAGGAATTGGATGGATGGGATTTCCATGTCCATATATAGCAGTTTCTGTCTCGTTTTTATCTGTCCTTATAACTGGTAATCCAATTCCAGATGTGCTCTATTTTTTAATAGGGATTGGTCTTATTCCATTTTTTCTTATATTATGGATGGCTGCATTCAGTGAATTGCTTTATAAAAACAGGCAGAAATTAATTATAATAATATTTACGATCTTCGGAGCATTATTTGAAAGTTATATCATTTATGCCCTTCTTACTAATACAAAACTTATTGGAGTTAAGCAGGGACCTGTTGATACAGACTGGACGAATATCATAATAATCTATTTTGTGATATTAATTATTATCATCTTTATTACTGGTATGTTATTTTCTCGAACATCATTAAGATCTGATAATCCAGAAGTTAGATTAAAAGGTAAATTTTTACTCGTGGCATTTTTAGCCTGGGCAATAGGTTCCTTTTTAGACGCAATCTTAGATTATCCTATAACCCGAATAATCTTGATGTTAAGTTCAATTGCTTTTTATTTTGGTTGGATCATGCCCGACTGGATGAAAAAGACATTAATAAGAGAAAGATAATTTAAAATAAGATTTCCTTTTTTTTTTTAATTTTTTTAATACTTTTTCTGCTTTAAATTATAAAGAGTTTGTATTTGAAGAAGTTATATAAATTTCAATAGCTAATAATGATTTAACTAAATACTATAAACAAATAAAAAAAACCAATAAATTATCAAGGAATAAAGATGGATGAATCTGAACTAAAATATTCCCCAAAAATCTACAAGAGTTTTGCATTTACTTATTTCGTTCGATCTTTTTTATTCACTGTATTTGCTGCTAGAGTTTTTGCATTTTATGAATATGAAATACGGCTTGATGTGACACTAATATTAATTGGGTATATTATATATGGCTTATGGAACATGGTTAATGATCCTTTGTTAGGTTTTTTATCGGATAAACCAAATCGTTTTTGGAATAAATATGGCAGAAGATTTCCTTGGATAGTTGCATCAGGAATTCCTTATTGTTTCTTTATTATATTTGTGTTTATGCCTCCTGCTGATGATACTTCTGCGCACTCAATGTTTCTTTTTGCGTGGTTTTTAACTTCCATATGTTTATATGATGCTTTTTATTCAGCATGGATGACAAACACATATGCGCTTTTTCCTGATAAATTTCGCTCGGATAGAGAACGTAGAAAGATTGCTGGAGTTGGAGCTCCCATTGGGTTATTTTCAACGGCATTAGGTACATTACTTCCGCCATTATTCATTACTTATGGAGATAAACAATCGTATATAATAGCAATGCTAGTAATGTCAATAATTTCGTTTATAGCCTTCCTTATCACTATCCCAGGTTGTCGTGAAGATGAAGAAATGAGGAAAAACGCTGCTTTTTTTGTTGAAGAAAAAAAAAAACAAGATTCTTTTCTCAAAGCGATGAAAATTGCTGCTAAACACAAAAATTTTGTAGGATACCTCATTGCATATCTCGCATTCCACTGTTTAATTACAATTATGATGGCTTCTGTTCCATATATAGTTCCGTATATATTAGGCTTACCGGCAAGTGCCGAAATATTCTTTGGTATCGCTCTTCTCTTCGGTCAATTAATTGGAATAATCTTTTGGGTAAAATTGACTAATAAACTTGGACATCGAGGATTATTTTTAGTAGGCTTAACATGGGCTGTTATATCATTATCAATTTTATTTTTCTTCACTGATTTATGGTCTGCTGTAATAATTGTTGGAATTATAGGATTTGGAGTTGCCTCTATATATTATGGTAATCAGCTCGTTTTTTCTGATTGCATTGATGAGATAGTTATTGATAGGGGTAAACGTCAAGAAGGCATATTCTTAGGCATTAGGACATTTATGGTCAGATTATCTATAATTATACAAGCATTTACCTTCTGGATAATACATATTGCTACAGGATTTGATCCCTCGTTAAAAGAACAGTCTGATTTGGCTTTATTAGGTCTTCGTATTCAATTTACAATAGCTCCAATGCTTATAATGGTTATAGGCTTGATTGTATTCTTAATACTTTATGATCTTAATCCAGAGAAAGTCTCGGCAAATAAGGAGAAACTAAAGAAATTAGGGCTGTGATTTAAAATTTAAATAATAATTTATTATTTTAATTAAGCTAAATTTATGAGGTAATTAAATGAGTGGTAAAACTATAGCGGAAAAAATCTTGGCATCACATTCCCTTTCTGGAACTGATTTTAAACCAAATGATATCATTACTGCAAAAATCGATTTAATAATGTCCCATTTTGGAACAGGTAAAACAGTCATAGATTTCAATAAAATTAGACCCTCAAAAAAGCGAAAAGTATTCGATCCTAGTAAAATTGTAGTGCTATTTGATCATTATAATCCTCCCCCTTCTGAACGATGGGCGGCAGTTCATGATCTCATTAGAAAATTCGTTAAAAAACAAGAAATTAAGAATTTTTATGATATAAGAGAAGGAATCTGTCATCAAGTTCTTCCTGAAAAAGGGTATATCAAACCAGGTATGTTAATAATAGGAGGTGATAGCCATACGACTACATATGGTGCTTTTAATGCCGCTAGTTGTGGAGTAGGTAATACAGACCTTTTTTATGCATATGTAAAAGGAGAATTATGGTTTAGAATACCTCATACGATTAAATTCAATATTACTGGTAAAATGCAAAATAATGTAATGAGTAAAGACATCATCATTAAAATTGCTGGAGATTTTTCTGCGGAAGTTGCGACTTACAAGTCTATAGAATTTACTGGAGATACAATGGAGAATTTAAGTATTGCTTCGAGAATGACGATGTCTAATTTTGCTCTCGAATTAGGAGCAAAATTTGCATTTGGAGTTCCAGATGAGAAAGTTGTTAATTGGATTAAGGAAAGAACTCAAGAACCTATTGAATTAGTGAAGCCAGATTCAGATGCATCTTATGAGAGAACGTATGAAATGGATGTTTCTGATTTAGAACCTCAAGTCTCTTGTCCACATACAGTGGATAATGTTAAGCCTATTTCCGAAGTTTTAGGAATTAAAATCAACCAAGCATTCTTAGGCTCTTGTACAAACGGAAGATATGAAGATTTAGAGATTGCAGCAAAAATTTTAGAAGGAAAGAAAATTCATAATGACGTTAGAATGATAATAACCCCCGCATCTAAAGAAATCTGGTTAAAAGCAGCAAAAACAGGTATTTCAGAAATATTGGTAAATGCAGGAGCCATTATTACTAATCCAAACTGTGGAGCATGTTTTGGGGGGCATGGAGGACTTTTGGCACCAAGTGAAGTTTGTATTTCTAGTTCAAATAGAAACTTTCAAGGAAGGATGGGGAGTGCTGCTGCATATGTTTATTTAGGATCTCCAGCAACCGTTGCTGCATCCGCATTAAAAGGTGAATTAACAGACCCGAGGGATTTTTAAGAGGTGATAATATGGCAATAATCGGAACAAAAGCAATCAAAGAGTATAAGGACATAATAAAAGGTCGAGTATGGGTTTTTCCAGATAATGTTGACACCGATGCAGTGTCTCCAAGTCAATATTTAGATAATTTACAAGCAACTTTAGATCATACTTGTGAGACTATCATAAAAGAATTTCCTACCAAAGTCAAAGATGGAGATATTATCGTAGCTGGCAGAAATTTTGGATGTGGCTCAAGTAGAGAAACTGCGCCAGCAATAATTCAAGAAAAAGGAATTGCTGCTATTATAGCTGAGTCATTTGCTCGTATATTTTATCGTTCTTCCTTTGCACGAGCCTTACCTATACTCGAAGTTAATGATATTTCTAAGGAATTTGAAAATGGTGATGAAATCGAAATTAATATTCCCAATGCTGAAATCACTGTTTTAAAGACAGGGAAAAAGATTAAAGGTACAAAAATTCACCCAATTCTATTGAATTTACTTAAAGTTGGTGGACTTGAAAAACAATTACTTGAGGAGTTAAAAGAAAAATAAAAAATATAAGATTCTTTTTCTCTTTTTATTTTAATCGATTAAAATTATTCTTTATTAATATTAATTCGAATTATTAATATTAATTCGGAGTATGGTATCAGCAAGATCGATATCTTCTTTTTCTATTTTTAATATTGTCGCACTTTCTTTTTTAGAAAATTTTAGCTCTTTTTTCTGAGGTTCAAGTATTACTTTAGCAATATTATTCCATTCATCTCCTGAAAATTCAATTAATATTTCCTTTTTTAATCCTTTTAAATTAATGATATGAATTAAATTGTCAATTTCATACAAACATCCAATACACATAAAGTTCTTTTCCTTGACTTCAACCCCAGGAACTTTATCCCCTTTATATTTCATAGGGATTGCTTCAATGAATAAATTCCGTCTTAGATTATACCATTTTCCGAACATTTCTACATTCTCAGCTGGTTCGGGATACAATTCTCCATTCATTTGTGAAGGCAGACCAAAACAATATTTTCCACCGCTCGCCATGATTATCGCAGCAATCCGAAATATCTCGTATGGATCAGGTCTGGCCTGTGGAACGTCCCAACCATAAGCAGCTGGTCCACATAATTCCCATGGCTTCTTCTTTCTTCTATATTTTTTACCACTTTTCCATGCAGTATTCACATCGTGTGCTTCACCGGATAAATAATGAATATATCTCGGTCGTCTGTCAATACTTACATTGTAAGTTAAAATGGTATTTGGATAATTTTTCTCCATAAATTCCATAACTAGAAATGTTGTAGCCTCGTCAGCTCCCCAATACCAATCCATCCACAACCCATCGGGATGATAATTATCTATCAGCTCTTTTAACTGATTTAGGACATAATCTTCATATTTTTTAGGATTATATGTGAAATCATGAAATTCTACATCATCAAAATATTTAGCCGTATAGGGGATTTTTCTCTCTTCTACTTGTACTTTAAACATATCTCTAATAAGTTCTGCGAAACCCTTTGAATATTTCGCAATATTTTCTTTATTTTCATCGTGCCTTGCTATAAAAGAAGGTGTTACACCGCGAAGGGGTTGAATATCATCAAAATCAGGATTATGATCAAAAATGCTGGAATAATAAAACAAATATGGAATGCCTGCCTTTTTACTTTCTTCTGAAAAGACTTTAACATAATCTTCCGGCGTTTTCCATTTGGTATACTTGGTATCCCAATAACAAATTCCATCATGCCATTTAACTTCCAAAATATGGTAATCTACCCCTATTCTTTTCGAAAATTCAACCCATTTTTTCATATTACAGAAAGGGCCGTTAAATTTTAAATTTCCTTCCTTATCCTTCATAGACGCGTTGAATTTATCGTAATTTCTATTCCAAAACCAACCAGGCCTGGCCTCTATCTGATACATGATTGAAAAGCCTGGTTTTTCCCACCATTGTTTTTCATTTTTCTTCATAGAAATTTTCACCTATTTTTTTAAAATATTAAGAATTATTGTTAGAAAATTGGTATGATGTTATACTAAAAGATTTATTAAATTTGCCATATTATTTTCTTGCTCCATGTTTTCGATACGCGTGATTAGTTCTTCAATTTTATCTTTTTTTATGTACAAACTAACCAAAGATTTAAATTTTTTTAAAAGTTCTTCCTTTTTTTTCTCATAGGTTAATTTCATGGTAAAAAGATTAGCTTCTTTCTCATAACTCTCACCATCAATATATATAACCACTTTAGAAGCGAAGCCTGCTAAATTATTATCAGGAATCACTTTTATTTTTTCTCTCAATTTAAATATTTTAGGATCGTTTACTTTTTCATCAGTGAAAGCTCCCATTCCCGTATCATCTCTTAAAATTGTATTTGCAATGACATATGGAACACTAAATTTACCTTCTAACCCCGTCTTAGGGTTCATTATGGTCGCGTTTTCAAGTGTCATTGGTGATACATATATCTCAACTTTATCAATCTTATGCTCAGTTAATTCTTTGAGATCTTTCTTAATAGCAAGAACAGCTTCGACTCCGGCATGAGTATAATGGCATGATGCATGAAATTTGTAATTGTTATTTAGAATGCTCCATTTACTTCCTAAATCTTTTAATACTGCTCTTGGATTCGATCTAGTAGAATACATCTCCCAAAAACAATTTTTACCTTCTAAAATATTATCTATGCTAGTAAATCCTCTTTGAGCCAATAAAGCTGATAATAATCCATTAAATCCTGCTTTTCCTGGATGAAAGGGTTTGCAGGGAGTTCCAAAAACAGCTTTTATACCCGCAGCTTGGGTGCCTGCTATCCCAAATGCATAAACCATTTGATTTAATGTCAATCCTAATAGTTTTGCCGCCGCGGCTGTGGAGGAAAAGTGACCTATTGTAGAAGTTGGATGCCAACCCTTTAATGTATGATTAGCAGAAGCTCCTATAGCAACTCTACTGCCGAATTCAAACCCTATTATGTACGCAGCCAAAAAATCTTTACCGCCTATTCCCATCCATTCAGATAATGCTAAAATACACGGAATCGTCGCCACACTCGCATGACCGAGGAATTCTATTGAAGTATCATCATAATCATATAGGTGAGAACTCATTCCATTCATGAGTGTTGCATTTAATATTGACGATTTTACATTTTTTCCTAGAATAGTTGCTTGCTCCTTACCGCCGATGAGCTCAATCACTTGAAAGAGACTGTTCAGTTCGGGATCATGAGCCCCCGCTAAAGCTACTCCTAACCAATCCAAAAAACATAACTTCGCTTCTTTAACAACTTCGATTGGCAAATCATCAAAATTTGTTGATACTACGAACTCAGCTAAATTTTTTGTAATTTCCATATTTTTTTTCACTCTCTTTAAAATTTAAATTATTCTTAAATTAACGTAAAGGGAATTTTGCCTTTCTCTTTTCCATATATGCATAAAAAGCTTCCCAAATATCTTCAGAACTCCCACTTAATACTTGACCCCTATTTTCGAATTGAATCATTGTTTCTAAGCTGGGAGAGTCAAGAGTTAAATTTATGGCTTGTTTTGTCATTCTCAATCCTAAAGGACTTTTGGAAAGTAATTCTTCAGCAATTTCCAGGGCAGAGTTAAGCAATTTTTCTTTCTCAACAATCTTCAAAATGAAACCTATTTTTAGAGCCTCATTAGCATCAAAAAATCGTCCTGTATACAATAATTCAGCTGCTCTCGACATACCAATAAGTCTCGGAAGGAAATAACTGCTCCCCATATCTGATCCCGTTAATCCGAGATTTATATATGCGGCATTGAATTTCGCTTCTTTACTAGCAATTCGGATATCAGTAGCTAAAGTAAAAGAAAATCCTGCACCCATTGCTGGACCCTGGACCATAGCAATAATAGGCTGTGAGACTTTCCTCATTTTTACAATAAGATCTGCTATTCTCCATTGGTAATACATAAAATTTTTAAGAACTTCAGGAATATCTAAATAATAGAATTTTTTATACCGTTCGGGCTTCTTTTTTTGTTTTAAAATTGTTCCGTCATTCAAATCTTGACCGGCATTAAATACTTTACCCTCTGCCTTAATTATAAGGACCCTACAATCAAGATTAATCATTAATTCGTCAAATATGGAATGAAGTTCCTCCACCATTTGAAACGACATAGCATTTGCTTTATCTGCTCTAGTGAATGTTAAAAATCCTATTCCATTTTCCTGTAATTCAAACTTTATTGTTTCATATTCCATTCTTTATCATTTGTAAATTTTAATTTAAGTTATATAAGTATTAAAAAATATAAAAAAAGTCGAAATTTTGTACTGATTAATTTAGTTATTTTCGTTTTTCTTTTTATATGCATCGGCAAAAAGTCGATAAAAGTCATGAAGGTTGAACCCCATATCTTCTCCTTGCTCCTTTTTCATCTTCAAAACCCGCTCAAAAGATATCACGCAAAAGGGGCAATTAGTCACTAAACCAGTCACACCATATTCCTTTGCAATTTCAATTCTTCGCAATGCAAGATCATCCGAAAGTTGAGGATATGCTGATCGCACACCTCCACCTCCTCCACAGCATAAACCTGATTTCGGAGCGTCTACAAGTTCTAATGCGGGAATTTTGTTTAATAAATCGATGTATATTTCCTCTTCTAATTTGGACGCCTTAATATGGCAAGGGTAATGATACATAAGTTTAAGAGGAGATTCTTTCAAATCGTTAGTATTTAAGTTGATAATTTTTGCCATATATTCCCCGATATCATAAATTTCAAAATTCATTGGAATATTATATTCTTTTGCTAATTGGGGATAATCAAACCGGAAGGTAGAATTACACCCAGAACAGCTTGTCACGACATGTTTAATTCCTTTTTCCGCGAACTCATTGAATAGATTAAAATTTCTTTCAACAAAGGGTCTCATCGTATCTCTCTGTCCCGTCCTCATAAACGGAGACCCGCAGCAAGTCTGTGCTCTTGGTAAGTGAACTGTTACTCTATTATTTTGAAAAATCTCAATTATTGCCTTGCAAGTGTCCTGCTGTCTTCGATTGATTATACAACCCGTAAATAATACTACTTCAGCCTGAGGTTCTCCTTCAAATTCCTTATTATATTCTGGAAGTAAGTCAAATGCCGGGGTGTTCTGAATGGGTACAACTCCGCCAGTATTAATTACATTCAATACTAACTGTCTGTGTGTAGGCAAAGGACCTAAACCATCTTTTGCACATTGATATCTTAACCATTCAACTACACCTCTCCTAATATCAATGCCTTTAGGACAGGCAATTTCACATTCTTGGTCTATCGGACATTTAAAAAGACCCAGATCTATTGCTTCTCTTAGCCTTCCATCATGGGAATCCCACGGATCAGACATAAATCGGGCAACCTTAACTAATGAAGCAGGTCCTATGAATGTTCTGTCTACATCTATCACATTACAATCCGAATAACATGCAGCGCATAAGATACAGGATTTTGCCTCCATCGTCTTTAAAAATTTATTCATGTCTATTTTGCGAGGCTTTTCTACATTATCCTCTAAAAGATTTGCAATTCTCCATGGACGAATATGGCTTAATCCGTTAAAAAAGGGTTCCAAATCAACAACCAAATCCCTTATAACTTGAAAATGATCCAAAGGTTCCACTAAAACAGAATTATTCTTAAATACATCAAAAATATGAGTTTTACATGCTAAAGAGGATATTTTATTAATTCTCATTGCACATGAACCACATGCTCCTTCCCTACAAGATCTCCGGAATGATAGAGTAGAACTTAAATTTTCCTTGATATAAATAAGACCATCTAATACGGTGGTTTCTCTTTCTGCGGGTATTTCATGAACTTCATATCGAGGTTCCGCATCTACACTAGGATCAAACCGAAATACGTTAAGTTTGACATTCATGGCTCATCACCTCAATACTCCCTCGGTTCCGGAGAAAAGTTATTAATAATTACATTTTCAAAGGATAATTTAGGAGTATTTTCTCCATCATATCTAAATAAACTGTGTTTCAACCAATTTTCATCATCTCTCTCTGGATAATCTTCCCTATAGTGCGCTCCACGATGCTCTTTACGGTTTAATGCTCCTAAAATGATACATTCTGATAAGTCTAATAAATTTTCAAGCTCCAAGGCATAGATTAAAGCCGTGTTAAAGATTTTACTTTTGTCCCCTACATTTATCTCCTTAAATTTTTGCTTTAATTCTTTTACATTAGTCAACCCCATTTCTAAACCCTCTTGGTTTCTAAAAAGACCAGCAGTTTTCCACATAATTTCTTGGAGTTCGTTTCTTAATTCGCTTATTTTATAAGGTCCTTCTGAATTTAAAAGCATCTCAATTTTATTCTGCTCTTTCTCAACTTGATTTTTAGGATAATTAAGCAATTGAGCTTTTTTTGCATATTCAGCTGCTCTAATCCCTGCGCGTCGACCAAAAATAACACACTCTGTTAATGCATTTGCTCCTTCTCTATTTGCTCCTTGAACACCTGTACATGCACACTCACCTGCCGCAAATAATCCCTTTATATTTGTTTCAGCCCAAATATTTGTTTTGATCCCGCCCATAGTAAAATGTTCACCAGGAACGACAGGAACTAAATCTTTTTCAATGTCTACAAAAACAAAACTTTGTGCTAGATCAGCAAAAGCATCAAAACGCTGTTTGAAAAATGGGACATCCATAGCTCTTCTCCACCTTTTTCTCAATTTACGAAGATCAATTCCGATATATTTTCCCTCAATACCCCTTCCCTCATCAATTTCTTTTTGCATCCCTTGACTTACCACATCTCTCGGAGCTATTTCCCAAAAATGAGGGGCATATTTGCCCATAAATCGTTCTCCTTGCGCATTCCGAAGGTAACCTCCTAGTACTCTGGCAGTTTCAGAAATTAATATACCCGAACCGTATAGGACAGTGGGGTGGAATTGTACAAATTCCATATCCTTAAGCTTTGCCCCCGCTCTAAAAGCTATGGCAGTACCATCACCAGTGCAGATATGTGAATTGCTGGTTACCGGATATACCCGCCCCCAGCCTCCAGTAGCCATAATGACTGCTTTTGCTCTAATTACATAAAATTCTCCATCTTTGATATCATAAGCAGTTATCCCCCTACAGATGCCATCCTCTACCAGAAGTGAAGTTGCAAAATATTCATTGTAGAAAGTAACCCTTTTTTTAAGTAACTGCTCTTGGAGTGTACAAACTAATTCTTGAGCCCATCCCGTACTGACTACGGTTGCAGTTCGAGTTGTCATACCACCAGGTGAAGATCGTAATATTTCCCCTTCGAAAGCACGATGGAACACAATTCCCATATCCTCCAAACGGATTAACTCCGAAAATCCCTCCTGTGCCATCACCTCCACTGCATCTTGATCATTGAGGTAATCTCCTCCTTTGATGGTTTCTCTCATGTATTCTTCTGGATCTTCTCCGGGCGCTGGTGATATATGAACTGCTCCCGTTGCACTCACAGTATGAGATCTAACGGGATAAACCTTACTTACAATTCCTACATCCATAGTCTTACTGCTTTCTTCTGCAGCTCTTAGACCGGCAAGTCCTGCTCCAACTATGACAATATCATGCACTTTCGTTATCATAAACCATAATCCAAGAATTTATCCTTAAAATAAAATTAATTCTTTTAATTTTTCTGAATATAGATAAGTTATTTATTTAAGATTACTCGCTTTTCTATAAAAATGTTGTTCAAATCAAAATTTTACAAAATTTATTATAATATTTAGACCAATTATAACTTTAATAGAGAAATAATAATAAAAGAATAAAAAATGAAAGGAGTTTTCGAAATTTTTTAAATATAAAAAAATCTTTCTTAAAAAAAAGTTAGAAGAGAAGTGTAATATGGTAAATAATGATAATGAGATTCAAAATTATTTTGAAAACAAACCCGAACGTCGGAATGATATCGACGCCATACGAGTATTCGCTGTAATATTGTTAATTTATTTTCATACAGCCATGATTTTTAATATATGGAGTGGATTTCATATTCAAAATAATGAATTAAGTGTGGGAATGGCATTATTTGTTTTTTTTATTTATATGTGGCATATGCCTCTATTTTTCTTTTTAGCCGGAATGAGCACGTTTTACTCTCTCCATTTTCGAACTGATAAGCAATATTTAAAAGAACGTTTTAAAAGGTTATTCATACCCTTTCTCCTTGGAATTTTAATTGTTGTTCCCCCTCAAGTCTATTTTGAACGACTTGCTTGGTGGTGTGAAACCAGATGGAGCCCAATTAACTTTAACGGTTCATATATTGAGTTTTACCCTCAATTTTTTACGGGTAGTTATCCAAATGGTAATTTTAGCTGGCATCATCTTTGGTTTCTCCTGTATTTATTTTTTATATCGTTAGTAGCATTACCTTTATTCCTATGCCTCAAAAAAGAAAAGGGTAAGCAAATTGTTAATCATTTAGGGGCTTATTTTGAGAGAGGTAGGAGAATATTCCAACTAGTAATACCATTAATAATAATTAATATTAGTTTGCGAGGGATATTTTATGATAGTTATGGATTCTTTAATGATTGGGCAAGTATCCTTTTTTTTCTTACAATCTTTATATTTGGCTTTTTAATTATGTTTGATACCCGTTTTGAGCATTCAATTGCTCGCAATAAAAGAATGGCCTTAACTTTGGGTGTTATAATAGCGTTATTCATTCTATTAATTTATATAAGTATTAATACTTCACCGAACTCTTCCTCAGGATCCTCAACTAGTGTGGGTGCTTTTATAGGTTATTCCATATTTTGGGGCCTTTTCTCACTTTGCAGTTGGTGTTGGTTAATTGCTATTTTAGGTTACGGACGGACGTATCTGAACAAACAATCCTCTTTAATAGATCACCTCAGCGAAATCGCATTACCTTTTTACATTTTGCATGAGACAGTAATTATAATAATCGGATTCTATATTGTACAAATGGACGCAAATATCTTAGTTAAATATTTAGTCATTAGCACCTCTGCGCTATTAATAACAGTTCTTTTATGCGAATTAGTAAAGACGAATAATATAACGCGTTTTATCTTCGGAATGAGGCCTAGGGATAAGAAGATCTAAATTAAATAATAGATATAATAAAATAAAACCAATAAAAAAATGTCAATTATCAAAACTGATGTTTTAATAATCGGTGGTGGAGGTGCAGCAGCAAGAGCTGCTATAGAAGTTTCTAAATTCCCCGTGAACGTAGCAATGGTAATAAAAGGAAGATTTCCATCAGGCACCACGCCTATAGCAATGGGTTCTATGGCTGCAGTATTAAGAGAGGATGATAATCCCGAGATATTTTATCAAGATATTATTAGTGGAGGCTATTTTCTAAATAATAGAAAGTTAGCTCGAATTTTGGCGAATGAATCAAAAAACGTATTTGAGGATCTAAATAATTTTGGTACAGAATTCAGAAAAACTAATAAAGGTATTCTTTACATCGGCCATCCTACCGGTACGTCAAAACCTCGCGCAGCTCTTACAGTTGATCATAATTTCATGAAAGGATTAGTTTCTGAAGTAAAAGAAACCCCGATTAAAATCTGGGAGCAGATTATGATTACAGATTTATTAAGGGTCAATAATTCTGTTATAGGGGCAATTGGATTCAACTATATTACAGGTGAATTTTTCGTTTTTTCTACTAAAGCCATTATTTTAGCTACGGGGGGTTTAGGACAGATATTTAAGCTCACTTCGATGCCTCCGGGAGCTACTGGAGACGGTTATGTTATGGGATTGAGTGTAGGAGCGGAGCTTATGGATATGGAATTCACTCAGGCTATGGTTTGTGTAATATATCCAGAGGCGATTAGGGGTCTTGCTCCTCCTTTCGATGGTTTCGTAAAATTTGGAGCTAAATTTTATAACGGACTCAAAGAGCGATTCATGGAGAGATATGAGCCAGAAAAAATGGAAGATGTTACTCGTGATGTAGCTAGTATATGCGTGTTTAAAGAAATACAGGCGGGAAGAGGTACGTCTCATGGGGGTGTGATCATGGATATTTCACCTATACCGTGGAGTTTATTAAAATCTTTGATGCCTAAGATTTATCATGCGTATGATAGGCAAGGATTAGATGCCACAAAAATAGGGATTGAATGGGCACCAGGATGTCACCATCAAATGGGGGGTTTAATTGTAAACGAGCGATGTGAAACAAATATTAAAGGACTCTATGCGGTGGGAGAAGTTGTGGGTGGTGTTCATGGAGCAAATAGACTCGGAGGAAATTCATTAACGGCCACTCAAGTTTTTGGCAAAATTGCTGGACAGAACGCGGCTGAATTTGCCAAATCAGTATCTCATAAAAAACTGCCCCATGAAATTATTGAGCAAAAGGAAAAATCACTTTATGAGATATATGAGAGAGCTGATGGAGTTAATTATAGCGAAGTCAAGGAAAAAATTAAAGAGATAATGAGTAACTACGCTTGGATTATAAAAAATGAGAAAAATCTCAATTTAGCTTTAGAGTCAATTATAAAACTCAAAAAGGAGAAGATAAAATTACCGGAAAAAACTTATCGCCATTTAAAAGGGGCATTAGAAACATTGAATATGATTGAGGTCAGTGAACTTGTTGTAAGAGCATCTTTAATAAGAACTGAAAGCAGAGGAGCTCATTATAGGGAAGATTATCCATACCAAGATGATAAAAATTGGCTGAAAAATATTATATTCTATAAAGAGAAGGATGAGCTTAAATCTTATTCAAAAGAGATTGAAAAAGAATAAGATCTAACATGAAGATTAAAAGAACCAGTATCCAAAAGAATTTTTAAACCAGTTCTTCCATAGTTTAAATTTAATTTTTTTTGAAATTTTTATTTCGATTTTTAGTTTCGGAAGAAAAAGGTTTATTACTATGAGTATTATACAAAAACATATAAATTCTATAACAACTTTAAATAGTATTATGAGCGATCCAAATTATATCTCTATACAAGAAAGCCCATCTAGATGGACAAAACTACGAGGGATAGTGAAAAAAGGTTTTAAGACAATAATTCCGATTGCTGTCGGATGGGCATCGGGAATTTTTTTTCCTCCCGCCGGTGCTGCATTGTATCAATTTTTAAAAGATAAAATGAATAAATCCTCTGTTCCTATCCAAATTAGCGATGAACTTTTATATTCTATTTGTACTAAAACTATTTCAGAACTATCATTAGATCTCCTACAGGATGAATTAAAAGATATATTGAGAGAATCCACAGAAACATCTAAAGAACAGATAGAGATGGTTGTTGGTACGCTGCTAAGACCACTCAATGATACACTTAATGATGCATTAGCGTATATAAAAAAATTTCCGGACCAAATTTCCTATCTTATGGAAGAATGGAAAGCTGAAAACGAAGAATTAATAAATCAATTTCACTTAGATATGGAAGCCGGATTTAATGAGATAAAAAGTTCGATAAAGACTCAAACTCAAAAAATCGATGAAATTTTGAAAAGGCTAATAATATTTGAAAATAGAATCGATAAAGGATTAATAAAGAGTGTAGAAAGTATATTCTCTAGTGAAACTATATCAAAATTAGATTTAAAAGTCTTAAGCAATGCACAACTTTCAAGTACTAATTATAGCAGCCGTTTTGACATCAATTTTAATCCCGACTTATTCGAACCCCGAATTGAGGTTGATAATGCATTTAGAGATTTTTTAAGAAATTTATCCTCCCCCTTCTCTACAGAATATATATTCCTTGTATTATCAGGTGCTGGAATGGGTAAAACATGGACTTCGGCTTACTGGGTCGGTAAATTATCGAATAACGAATTCGATTTTGAAGAGACTAAAAATTTAGTTCCATTTTTCATACCTTTAAAATCAAATTTACAGAAACAATTACAGGGATATTTTAACGCATCAGATGGAAGTTCTGCCATTCATAACCTAAAGAGGGCAAGTATTACATCAGGACTTAGACCGATTCTATTTTTTGACGGATTGGATGAGATAAAACCAGATGATATTAAATCTTCATTGAATTTTATTTCAGATTTAGCTAAGAATGAAATTCCGGTTGTGCTTACTTGTAGAGATTCTGATTGGGCCCGTGAATACAAAATTCGTGAATTACATTCAGATATAAATGAGCTTTGCTTTAAACATTCTGCCGGAGAGACTTTCCAAATGAGAGGTGTATCATGTATCCCTTCTCTTTATCTAGGAATATTCAATGATTATGAATTTAATAAAGTTATAAAAAGATATCAAATTTCACGTGAAGTTTTTCATGATGAACAGTTACGAGATATGGCAAAACGCCCTATTCTTCTAAGATTATTTTCCGAATATTATAAAAGTTATGGATATCTCCCTAATCCACGCAATCCCATCCAATTTCAAGATATATTCTTAGGAAAAGAAGGGGATCCACCGGAAAAAAGTATAATAGGGCGTTTAGGAATTTTCGGGAGAAGAAAAAATTACATCGTTAGGTTAACGAAATTATTTGCTGAAAAAGGAAATGAATTAACCGAAGATGATTTAGATGATCTCTCTAAAGATGTGCAGAATTATAGACTTGTAAGAAGTGCTGGATTAATTCAAGAAAAAGAAGGTTTAGCCGCGATTACTTTTATGCTTAATAAACTTTACCAACCCCACTTGGAACATATGGCACAACTCGCAGGACTTCTGCCTAAAAAGCCAATTAAATCCATATCTGAACCAATGCCTCAAATTTTGCCTGAAACTAAACCCCAAACTTTAATCGAACCCAAACCTAAAGAAATTATTGTTCCAGAAGAAAAAAGGGTAATTTTTAAAAAAAAAGCAGTAAAAGTTAGTGAAATTGAAGTACTTGAAAAACTTCAAAAAGAGTTAAACAAAGACTTTAATTCTAATGAGTTTGATGTAAATAATCAAGGTTCTGTAGATACTCTAGATCTATCTTCAATATATTTAGAAAAAGTTCCTAATACAATCACATACTTCCCGAATTTAGTAAATATTAACTTTTCGAATGATTCATTTGTAACTGATGATGGTATTCTAACCTTAATCAATAAAGGATTGAAAATTACCATAGAAGGGGAACCTTATGTAGAAGGTCAGGTTAAGGCTCGTATAGCACGAGAATATGAAGAAAAAGTAGCAAAGATGGAAACTGAAAAACAAGTAACTGAACTTATACCAATTCTTAAGCCAATTCTTCAAGAAAAAATCCTTGCATCGGTCAATGATCTATCGAAAGAAATTAAAGCACCTTTTGAAATTGTTAAATTAAGTCTTGAAAAGTTTGCGTTTTGGGATGAAGAAACTAAGCAATTCTGGATTCCTTTTGAAGAAGCTCAGAAAGATAAAATAATTATCTTCAGAGATGCCCATATCGTCTCTAATGATATTTATATCCTTAAAGATATAGAAAAATTAATAGGTAAAAAATTGAAATATTCAAAGTCTAATATTTCTGACTTGACTAGAAGGAGTTTTACAGTTGAAAACAATCAAGTTAATGAAATCGCTCTTTATAGGGGTGGTCTCTTAACTCTTCCTGAATCTATAGGAAAACTACAAGCACTTCAAACGCTTTACCTGGCAGAAAATCGATTGGAGAGTCTTCCAGATTCAATTGGGAACCTTATTTTACTTAAAAATCTAGATTTAGGGTATAATCAATTAACTTCCCTCCCAGAATCAATAGGAGAACTTCAATTATTGGAAACACTAAATTTATGGAGGAATAAACTGACAACACTTCCAAAATCAATAGAAAACTTAGAATCCCTTAAAAGATTAAATATTAGACGTAATAAATTAAAAACCATTCCAGAGACCATAGAAATTTTGGAAAGAAGAGGTGTAAAAGTCCTAAAATAATATTATAATATGAAAAATCTTGAATTTTTATTATACCAACAGTTGATTAAAATTTTAAAAGGATATAAAAAAATATAAATATAGAATGAAATCTCAACTATCGCTATATTTACTATTTTATTTTGTCATTCGTCGTCTGTAAAAAAATATTATCAGATTGATTATACAACCTCCTATCACACATAGAAGTGTAGTTATTAGAAAAAATTCAATATTCATACCCCATCTAAAAGACACATGACCGTGAGCAATTAAATTGCTAATGGTAACATATAACATATATGATCCGAGAATTATGGGCAAGATATTTCCATATTTTTTACCTTTAAGATCAAGAAATATCCCAAATATAGCAGCAAGTATCCCAAGGGTCAAATAGAATAAAGATATAATGAGATAATATCCTGAACTTATTTCAGAGCTCCATATAAGAAAAAAAACAAATAGAAAAAATGATAATATTACGCCAATTAGAACAATAAATGGACCGACTTTTTCTAATAAATCCGGCATTCGCATTTCATTCGCCTTTTTAACTCTTTTAATTTAATACATAAATTACTAAATTTTAAGATAATTATTTTTAAGATAAATTTATTCTTAAATCTTTTTAAAAATCAAAATTCTTAAAAAAAATTTCTTTCCCCTTTAAAATTGGCTTAAAACTTTTATATTTTAAGATAAAACAAAAATGTTTTTTATCGAGAATTGTTTTTCGCTTTCAGCATTATTTAAATATTGTAACTTTTATAATGTCAAAAATCAATATTTAATTTATAGTTAATAACCAATGAGTTAAGTGATTATTATGACTGATGAATATAAAAGTGTTTTAAAAAGTCCAAATATAGTTAAACCAAAAAAGATTGTCACCGCATTGGGAGGTGACGGAATAGGGCCGGAAGTAGTCAATGCCACTCTTTTAGTTTTAGAAGGAATGAAAATCAATGGATTAGAAATAAAAAGGATGCCTTGTGGTGAGAGTGCTATGGAAACTCACGATAATGCATTCCCCCCAGAGACAAAGGAAGCTGTAGATACCAGTGATGCGGTATTATTTGGAGCAACCCATGAAACAGCTGTCCAAGTAATTGCATATTTACGCTGGGGGCTCGGAAATTTTGCAAATATTAGACCTATTATATACTTTAAAGGAATGGATACTAATCTTAAACCAGAATTGGTAGAAAACATAAATTATACCTTCATTAGGGAAACAACAGAGGGATGTTATGCGGCTGCTGGTAAAGAAGGAAAACTAACTAAGTTGATTAAGAAGGGACTTATTTACAAACCAGATATAGAAAGATGGACTGAAGACGGAATATATGGTCTGAGAGTAGTATCTCCTCGAGCAACAGACAGAGTTGGTCGTGTTGCTTGTGAAATTTGTATGAAACGTAAGAATGAAGGCATTGGAAAGGGCTTGCTTGAAATTGTCTGTAAGCCTAATATCTTCCGTCAACAAGATGGTATGTTCATTAAAAGAATTAGCAAAATAGCAGAAGAAGAATTCCCTGAAATAGCAGTTGAGACATATATTGTAGATGATTTTGCAGCTCGATTAATAAGATTCCCTGATTATCATGACACCATCGTAATACCTAATATGATGGGCGATATACTCTCTGATGAGGCTGCCCAGATTGTTGGGGGATTAGGTGTAGCTGGCTCCGGTGTTTACGGCCCAAAAATCCCATATTTTGAACCAACTCATGGTTCTGCTCCAGATATAGCAGGAAAAAAAATTGCTAATCCCGCAGCAACCATAGTTTCAGCTACGCTGATGCTTGATTATCTAGGTTTTGAATCTGAATCGAAAAAACTAATGAAAGCCTTAGAAAGTACCTTAGCTGATGGTTTGAATGCAGAGAAAAATTGGAAAACCTTACCAGCCGATGCGGTACCTCCAAGTTTCAGAAAAGATGGAAAGTATGGCAGTACTGATGATGTGGCTCAAAAAGTATTAGAGGAATACGAAAAACTATAATAAGTCTAATTATTTCTTAATTCTATTTTAAATGGAAATTCTTAATTTATATTAAATCGAAATTTATAATGAGTCAAACATTAATTCATATTAAATAATCTTAAATGGAGTTGATATAAATTCCAAAATTAATCGAAAACAAAGAAAAAAATTTTTCCTTATTTTTTAATAAAGATCGATGTGGTGGCTGTGAAATATGTGTTGCAGTGTGTCCTACGGGAATATTAGAGATCGGAGATGAATTAAATATGCGAATAGCTTATGTTCCCAGAGTCAAGGAAGGCAAAGAAAAGTATTGTACAATGTGTAGGCGGTGTGAACTTGGTTGTCCGGACTGGGCAATTTATATCATTGAAGAAGGTGCAGAAAATTCGGCTGGAAAAGCCAAAACATAAGGAGGTAAATCACATGAATAATGAAAATGGTAATAGATTTCTAAAACCTGGCAGGCATTTAATGATGGGCAATGAAGCTATGGCCGAGGGAGCTCTCTCCGCTGGTTTAAGATTTTTTGGAGGGTATCCCATAACTCCAAGTACTGAGGTAATTGAACATCTTGCAAAAAGGTTGCCTCAAGTTGGGGGTGTCTGCATGCAAATGGAAGATGAATTAGCATCAATTAATTCAGTTATGGGCGCATCATTGGTTGGTGCAAAGGCTATGACTGCAACTTCTGGACCAGGACTTTCATTAATGGTAGAAACTATCTCAATGGCAGCAAATCTCGAGATTCCTTTTGTGTTTTGCGATGTACAGCGCTGTGGTCCTGGTACTGGAAGCGTAACAGATCCTCATCATAACGATCTAGGACTTGTACGATTTTCTGGAAATGGTGAGTTTGAAGTAATAGCATTAGCTCCAATGAATTGCCAAGAACTCTTTGATTTAACAATCACTGCATTTAATTATGCTGAGACATATCGTTGCCCCGTATTTATTTTATCTGATGCTTATTTAGGACATTTACATGAAGTAGTTGAAATCCCGCCAAAAGAAGAGATATTAAATAAGGTAATAAAACGAGAGGTCCCTCCACCCGAAGAGATTACCCCTCGGGTATTTTCCTACTTAGACACCGTCAAAAATGAATATGTGATTCCTAAACCCCCTATAATGGGAACAAATTATGTTCCAGGCATGTTTTTACATACTCCCCACGGTCCTGAAGGAATTTTATCACCTGATCCAATGCGCTTTGTACAGACTATAGTTGATAAAATTAAAACAAACAAGGACAAGATTTGTCTCACTGAAAAATATAAGTTAGATGATGCTGAAATCGTTATAATTGCTTATGGTCTACCTGTAAGAGTAAGTTATAGAGCAATTGAAATTGCACGTGAAGAGGGAATTAAAGTGGGAGCTTTTAGATTAATTACTGTCTGGCCCTTTCCAGATGAACAAGTAAAAGAAGTAGTAAAAAATGCTAAAGCCATTATTGTTCCCGAATTAAATTACACTGGAATTATTGCGGAGCAAGTTGAACGAGTAACTCCACTTGGAACTCCTATCATTAAAGTTCCTCAAGTAGCGGTGTTTCATCATCCAGATGATATTTTAAAAGCAATAAGGGAGGTGGCACAATAATGTCGGGAGAACTTCCAATGTATCCGAGTGAGAAGCCAGAACATCCTTATGTTCTGGATTCATATGCTGGCCGCATATTAAACACTTATTCTTCAAGATTTTGTGCTGGTTGCGGATATGGGATAATTGGACATATTTACACTCGTGTTTTTGAGGATTTAAAGTTAGATCCGAATTTATATCCGTTAGTAATTGGAATCGGCTGTTATTCTCAGATTTTGCTATTAGTTCATGCTGACTCTCAAAAAGT
>JBHLNT010000321.1:0-3471 GCA_048941265.1 Promethearchaeota archaeon | reverse complement strand
AATTTTATAGAGATAGATGGATTAATTCCTGGTTGCCCAATCCCATCTAAATTACTCGGGAATTGTTTAATTAAATTAATCGAAAATAAAGAAATAGAATTATCTGAAAAAAATCTGTGTGCAACATGCCCTCTTAATGGAACCTTAGATCTAGATTTTAAAACGCAGGTAATTAATTATTATCCATCTTTAGATGAAATCTTACCTCCTGAGGAAAATTCAAATTGTTTTTTAAAGAGAGGAATTCTGTGTTTAGGGCCAATTACACGAGATGGATGTGAACAAAAATGTATTACACAGGGAATTCCCTGTGAGGGATGTATGGGACCTGTTTCAAAAGATTATTTTACTAATATGGTTAATTATATAAGTTTAATAAAGCTTTCAGAGGATTTAAGAAGATATAAAGGAATTTTTTATCGATTTTCAAAACCAAAACTTAATTGGTGATCGTAATGCTGAAAGTTGTTGAAGTATGCTCTCGGGTTGAAGGACACGGTAATGTGAATTTATTTATAAATAATCAAAAAGATGAAATTTCACATGTTGATTTTGAAATAAGAGCTTATCGGGGATTTGAAGATATTTTAATCGGAAAAAAATTGATTGATATCCCTAAAATCACATCAAGAATATGTGGGTTATGTCATGCTTCCCAATCCATTGTAAGTTGCAAAACTATAGAATCTATTTACGATATAGGGCCATCAGAACGCTCAATTCTTTTAAGAAGACTATTATTAGCTGGAGAATTGATAAAATCGCATAGTATGCATTTCTTTTTTCAATCTTTTCCAGATTTATTGAAAATCTTTAATATTAAGCAGAAAATTCCGTCTCTTTATGAATTAATAAATTATAATCCCCAATTAACAACAAATTTTTATGAATTAATTAAAATTGGAAATGATATCAATAAGATTTTTGGAGCAAGATCAGTTCATTTAATATCTCCAATTCCTGGAGGGATGGTTTATACTCCTTCTCGTAAAAATATTAATATAACAAGAAAATACGTTCAAAAGGCTATTATAAACTTAGAGTGGATAATTGAGAAATTTATTGAACTATTTTCAACTCAAACACCTCCAATTGATTTTGAGCTACCAAATCTTACATATTTTGGACTCCATAATAACGGAAGTTATGATAGATATTCTGGAATTTTGGGGATGAAACAAAATTCTATGAAAGCTGTAAATTTTTTAGCAAAAGATTACTCAACCTATTTTGATAAGGACCCTGGTTTAAGGGGTATTAATTTTGAAAACGAAGAAAATATTTTAGTAGGTCCCTTTGCCAGAAATAAATTAATTGAGAGATATCCCTCAGATGAAGTATCTAATTATTTTAGTTATTTTGATAAGCAATGGCATAATAACTTATTATTTACTAATTTTATTAGATTAATCGAAATGTATGTGGATTCACAGCAAATCTTAGAGATTTTGGATGATCCTAATTTAGGTAATAAAGAGATACTCCCTGTTCTTAACTCTAAAAAACATAATGAAGGAATAGGGGTTGTGGAAGCACCTAGAGGGACATTAATGCATCATTATTATATAAAGGAGAATGATATTATTGCTAAAGTAAAGTTATTCATTGCTACAGAGATAAATATTCCCCTTATAAATGAAATGATCACCCAATATGCTCAAAAATTATATGAAAAACAGGATATAAATGCTGTTAAAGAAGAGATTCAAGTAATGATAAGAGCATTTGATCCATGTATCTCATGCGCAACCCATTAAAAATAAGATAAAAAACATAAGGTGTATTGTTTGTTCGAGAAAAAAAATGAAAAAAATGGGGAGCAATGTCTATTTGTAGGATTATGCGAAATTTATTTATTATTCTATGATGAGATTAGGGGACATGTCCCTCTATTGGTTTATCCTGATGAATCTATCAAGGATGATGAGGAAAAAATGAGACCTATAAATTATCATAGCATCTGGTTTCTAAATAAAAAGGAAAACGCAGATAACATAAATATAGATCTGGAATATGGAGATAAGACATATTTTGCCACGAAATTATATTTATCTTCAAAAAGAAAAAAACGTAGGGCGGGTCTTAATGAAGATTCACCAGAAATTATAGTCATCATGGTTGCTCTGCCAACAGATATGAACATTTTTGGTGATGATTTGTTAGACAAAATGAACAGCAATATTATTACTAATTTTAAAGATTCAATTTCTCAAATCATTTTATCCGAAATAGAAAAAAGCGAACTAACTAATTTTAATTTGGCAAGTCCACAAATTAAAAAAGTAATTCAGGATGGGGATATTGCTAAGGAGAAGATTAGAAATGGTATTAAAAATGCTTGTATGGATTATTTTTCATCAGTTATTAAACAAAAAGATTCCTCTTCTATAAAAAAACAGAAAGCCATTTCTTATCTGTCGTTAAAGGGGATAGATATTAACTATGTAGTAAGTAATGATGAAAATGTTAACTTTTCTGATATGAAATTATTTGATCAAAGTAAAAAACCTGACCAGATTTTTGAAATTAAAACACCATTTGAAATTTCAAATGTATGTATTGTAAAAGAAACTAATGAATTAGAGATTATGGTTAAAAATAAAAAAGAGGTTGAATTTAACAATCTTTTAATTAAAATCGCCCATATTAAAGATTATTTTGAAAGACAAATTTTAGATCATTCAATTGAATCTTGGTATCCAAATGAGAATATTTTATTTACTTTGCCACTTTTACCTCAAAAAAATGAATATCTTTTTTTAACAATTGAAAATTCTCATAAAACAAAATACTTGTCTAAAAAAATTGAATTAGAGCATCTGATTTAGAAAAATCTTGGATTTAGAAATATAGAGAGTTAATGTTTTGAATTATTGATAATTAACTCTTTATAATATACCAATTATCTAAATTTTTACAAATCCTTCAAAAACATTCATAAGCAATTAGTTTTTATAAAAATATAAAAAAAATGGAATTAGCTTCCTATAAAAATTAATAATTTATTAAGATGATTTCAACAAAAATTAAAGAGAGGGAAGATAAATTAAAAATTCTCATAAGTATAATTCTTCTATCGATTTCCATCATTTTACAGTTATATTTTCAACTTGTACTTAGAACAGAAATAATTTTTTCTCATTTTTATTACATTCCCATCATTTTAGCATGTCTTTGGTGGAAAAGAAATGGATTAATCGTACCCGTTTTTGTTGCGTCTTTACTAATTTTTTTTCCGATTTTTATTGGTGAAAATATATTTTCTCTTACTCATATAGATATTATCCTTCGGGCTGTTTTATTAATCACTGTTGGGATTGTTGTAGCTATCTTAAGCGAACAAATTTCTAAAACAGAAGACAAATTAAAAGGACGTGTTAAAGAACTAAATTGCTTATATGGAATAATTACCACTATAAACGATCCTAATAAATCAGTTTCGGAAATTCTAACATCAACAATAGATAAAAT
>JBHLNT010000104.1:0-14356 GCA_048941265.1 Promethearchaeota archaeon | reverse complement strand
GTTTATTATCAAATATCGATACCGTGGGTGAAATTGGATAAAAACAACCTACCCCTAGTAGAAAAATAACACATATGGCACTTAGAAATGTTTTGTTTTTTGACATGACTGTTCCTCTATTATTTGTTATTAGATATAACTTACTAATAATTAAGGTCTCTTAAAAAGGTTGTTGTTATTGGCATTTTACATGATTGTCAAACATCTGTTTATCATATTGATTAATTAGCTATACCTAATTAACTCTTAAAATATTAATTTCGCATTTTTACCGGAGATAAAATATTAAAAAAATCTCGTCTTACATTTACATTCGCTTGAAATTTAACAACAATTTTATTTCCCGAAAGTGTTGTTCCGAGAAAGTTTTTATAATTGCTTCCGAATCGTGAGAATGATACAATCTCTCCATCTTTTAAATTAGAATCCAATCTCGAAGAATCTTTCACTCTAAGATACATCCCAGGTTTTAAATCATGTAAATCATTAATATTATGAATACTGGAAAAGGAGTAAGAACCCGCATAATTTTCAACAATGTAATCATATAATTGTTTTAGTGGTTTTTTCTCTAATGCAACAATCTCGCCTTTTAAACCTCTTTTAGCGATAAGAAGTGCTGCTATTGCATGGTCAACAAATCCTTTAGATCGCACTTCAGCCACTAATTCGCCTCTTTGCAGATGAAATAAAGCCTCTTTAGTGGTTTTGAATTCATCAATTAAGAAAATATCGGGAGGGGCGAACCTACTCTTAAAATTGGGTTTTAAATCCTCAGAAGGCTTAAGAGTAGTTAAATCAGTTATTACACACGAATTTTCATCACAAGGAATATTGAAATATTCTATTAAGAAATCGATTATAAAACTGGAACCAGCTCCATTTCCGACAAAAATCTTGTTGATGATATCTTTTTCGTTTCTTAAGAAATTTTTTAATTCAATTTCTAATTGCCTTTTTATGACATTATGGGATCGGAGATTTTCAATGTTGTTTTTTAGATTTACAAACCATAGTGAAGGTAGTTCGCCTTTTTCAATTAAACAAAATCCGAAGTGTCGTGTACCAGGATCAACAGCAAGTATCACATCATTCTGTTCGAATTTAAAGAGATGAATTTCGGCTTTTCCTTCAGATATTTTCATTAAAGAATTAAAAAAGTTCTCAAAGTTTTCATTTTTAACTTGCAAAAAAAATGTATCTGTATAAGATTGAAGGAGAACATCTATATTATATTTTTCAATAAGGGGAAACACATCTGAATAATTCTCTATTTTAATAATAATATCCTGATAAGGGACGATTTTGATTAATTTTACTTTATCCACTGCTTTTGCGATTGCTTGAACGATATCATCCTCATTTTTCCCAGAATAAATGTCCACATGGAGCCCATCAAGATGAAACGCTTCACAAGCAGTTGTAGCGGCTAATAAATCATACATTTTAGTTATTTGATTCTTTTCTCGTGATACAGTTAATGCTTTTCTGCATCTTGGTACAACACGAACAGAAGCTGATTTGTAGTTAGCTTTACTGATCTTATTAATTGTAATAATTCCTTTTATTTTGGAACCAACTATTTTAAATTCTATCAGATCTTCAAGTCTTTCTTTAATAAATTCAAATTGTAAGTCTCCCACGACTAAAAGGTTTATTATACTACGTTCAGTATAATAGTCAAATGGGATAATTTTTTTTAAATTCTCAAGAATTTCTAAAGAAAGTTTAAATTTACGAGGATCATTAACCTCAATAAAAAATTCCTTTCTTGGAAGAATTTCAGCCATTATACTTTCAATTTTTGGAGAAATAAACTTTCCATGATAATATTTAGTTCCTAAGCTGAATTTGGGATCAATATTAAGCTGTAATTGAACAATTTCTCCCTCAGATGCTTTTTGAAGAGGGTTTTTTTTTAAAGAATAAATTGCTTTAGTCTTAACTTCTGGACTCAGCGCCATTTTAGATTCTATTTCACCAGAGAGTATTCCTACATTAATTAGATTCCCAAGCCCTTTTCTATATTCATAACCAAGGATGAGAAATGACAGATCTTCTTCTTTTTTTTCCCTTTGTTTCGTATAAATTGAAATTTTGGAGATTAAATCTTCTATACCTACTTTTTTTTTAGCTGAAGTTTGAATTATTGAGATCATTCCAACATTAAGTTTTTCCAAATCTTTTTTTATTTTATCAATATCAGCAACAGGAACATCCATTTTTGTCGCTGCGATTATTATCGGGATATTCTTTTCTTTTGCTTTTTCAAAAAGCCAAAATGTTCTTGCTTGAAAACCTTCTGTACCAGAAACTACTAAAACTAATAAATCTGCAAATTCAAGCCCTAAGGCGGGACTGGCTTTAAAGTCCGAGTGTCCTGCAGTATCAAGTAAGTTTAACAATAATTTTGATTTCTTAATTTCGAATGCAATAACCTTTAGACTTACTGTCGTTCCATGGGATAATTCGAAATCAAGAATATCAGGAAATTTTCCTACAATTACCTCTATCAAGGAACTTTTTCCTGCTTGGGCATGTCCAGCAAACAGTACGTTAAGAACCCTATATTTTTGTTCCATTCTAAGTATAAAAATTAAATATTCAATCTAAAAATATGTATAAATGATCTTTTAAAGTTAAATAAAAAATTATATAGGTTATATTACAATTTCAGATATAAGAACTACTTTCTTTATAAATTGGATATAAAAAGGATATTAGAGATATATTAAATGCCTTTTGAGAAAATTAGTAACTTACCTCGTACCGTTACACTCCAACTAACAGAGACATGTAATCTCCGGTGTAAAATGTGTTATTATTGGGGTGAAACAGGCTGCTATTCTAATGCTGAAACTGGAAGAAAACCAGAAACATTGGATTTTGAATTATTGAAGAAAGTAATAGATTATTTAGCCCCTACTAAACCTTTCTATAGTCTTTTTGGTGGAGAACCTCTATTATATCCAGAATTAGAAGAATTAATACTTAAGGTAAAAGGATTAGGATCACTCATAGACACTCCAACGAATGGAACAATGCTAGAGGAGTACGCAGCTATGTTCGTGCAAACTGGCTTTGATTCTGTGAGAGTTTCCATAGATGGTCCCTCTGAAATAAATGATTTTCAGCGAGGCAATGGCAGTTATGATAAAGCAATGGCTGGAATTGAAATGCTTTACCAAGAAAAGTTAAAAACTGGAAAACGCACTCCTTTTATTGATGTGATATATACCATCACTCCAACGAATTATTTATTTATCGAACAGTTTTTTCTTAAAGAACTTAATCTTTCGGCCATTGATAGAGTATCAATTCAAATGGAAAATTTTCTAACTGTTAAAATGGGCGAGTTATATTCGCAATTCCTAAAATCAGAGTTCAATCTCACAAGCGAAAAATATTGGCGAGGCTTATTGCGCTCTGCTCAAGATTTCAAAGGAATGGATGTGAATTCTTTAGCAACTCAGGTGAAAGTGGTTTGTAAACATTTAAGTGCTCTTGGAAAAACTATAATGCTGCTACCTCCGACATTTTCTCAAGAGAATCTTTTAGCATATCTCAAAGCGGATTGGCATAATATGGTTGATCAATACCATAGCTGCTTAGTTCCTTGGTTTGGAGTAGATATTACTGCCACGGGGGATTTAGCCCCTTGTCATGTTTATTATGATCTTGTAATGGGCAATTTACATGAGCAGAGTTTTAAAGAAATATGGAATGGAGAAAATTATCAAAGATTTCGAGAATATATGCTACAAAATAAATTCATGGCAATATGTCCGGGATGTTGCATTCTCTATCTGGCGGGAAAGAAAAAAAGAAAAAGAGAGATAAAAAGGCAATAAATCATTTCTAAATATGGTCTGATTAAAAACTAAAATTTAATTCTTACAGTAAATATTTTGTATTATGAAACGTGAAGAAGGACTTTTCAATCACTTCATATTTGACTTAAAACTCAGAATTAAAAATGCGCTAAACATTCATAATAGACTTTTGAGAAAGTCAAAAATTAAAAGTTATTTCAAAAACCATAACAAGATAAAGATCCAATTTGGAGGGGGGAAGGCTAAATTAGAGGGATTTCTCAACACAGACATCATTGGAAAAATTCCAATTAATATTACTAAAAAGTTACCTTTTTCTTCTGAATCGGTTGATATGATTTACTCTTGTCATGCTATTGAGCATATTTATTACAAACACTTCAAATTTTTTTTAAAAGAAACCTTTAGGGTATTAAGAAAAGGCGGAAAGCATATTATTATGACTCCGTCTTTAACACGTTTAATAAATGCCTTATATTATGATAGTGATTTAAAGTCCCCACTGCTAAAAGGGCATGAAAAATTAGCGGGTATCGAGTTGGATCCCGCATTATTCTTGAACCGCATGATGAATACCTATTATGGTCATAAATTTATCCATGATTTTGAGTCAATAAGACGAGTTGCCACTACAATTGGATATTCTGAAATAAAAATAATATCAATACCCGATATACCTGACGAAGTTATAAGAAATTATGCAACAATGAGGGAAAATAGGGGCGAAAGATGGAAAATTGAAACAGAAACATACTTGCTTATTAAATAAAAATTATTAATTAATAATATCTTCTGTTTCCCTCAATCGATTCAAAATAGTCTAGAATAGATTCTCTTATTTCTACGGCTGGTAAGATTTGGCGTGATTTCCATACATAATTCATTGCGTCTTGCCAGCTCCATGAAGGGTTTTCTTTTAATAACCATGCTACAACTAAACCTCCGCTTCGTGATATTCCCATCGCACAGTGTACCAGTACTTTCCCCTTTTTTTCTTTAATATGTTTATCCATGAAGTTTAAAATTTCTTCGATGAGTTCGTGAGAAGGGTAAGAGTTATCAGGAAATCCTTTATATAGATACGCATATTTTTGAAAAGGAGGCATGTAATGCATTTTATCCATTAAATTTACAATGGCCGTAATTCCCTCTTCTTCTAATTTCTCAAAATTCAATCTCGGCCAATAAGCACCTATATAAAGGTTCTCATCAACTTTATATATCTCATCCATATCAGGCATTAATGCATAAAAAAAATTATGCAAGAAAATTAAATTTTTTGAGATATATTTTTGGTATGAAGAAAACGTAAATTTAAAGTTATAAAATAATCAAAAAATTCTAAGTGATCTATTTAATTTCATTTAAATCTCGACTAGCTATAATATTTGCACCTGAACCTAAAATATTTTCAATTAAAATGTCTCCAGCCTTTATGGGGGCTTTTACCTGTTTCACTGCAATTTCCTTGAGTGCCTCTCCGAGTTTTTCTTTTAAAATGGGCACATCAGTTCTTACGGGTACTAGTGGCAAAAATCCATTTTGAACTCTCATTGTTGTAGTTAAAATCCTTTTTGGTTCATAATACTCTTGTTCAGCGTATTCTAAACCTCTTTTACAAGTATAGCCATCGAAGTTAACCTCTCCACTCTCATTTTTTTTTACTTGAATTTCGCATCCCGTTGGGCATACTATACAGCGAATAACACGGACTATACTTTGGCTACTATCTGACATTTTTTATATCAATCCTCCTCAATTAATACCTCTGGTCGAGGAATAACTTCAATTTCAATAAGCTTACATTCAGGATTTATCCCGATTTCTTTTAAGTTTAAATTTAGTTCAATCATCTCACTCGGTATTACATATACTTTCTTCTTTTTATAAATTACTCCATTCTCATCTTTGAATTGAATAAGAACCCTTCTATCGGGATACCTAACTCTAAACGTAAAGATAATTTCTTTTGATAAATCACTCTTATTTATCAAATCAGGCTTTACATAATTAACATTTTCTCCAGCAATACATTTTATTTGTCCATTTCTTTTTATTTTCTTTCCATATCTATTTTTAATATATTCAACGGCATAATCTCCAGCTCTTTTTGCTTCTGCTGTCACTAAATCAACTAAATCATGTACCTGCAGCACATTACCGCAGGCAAAAATACCATCTATAGTTGTCTCTAAATTATTATCAACAACTGGTCCATTATTGGATGAGAGTTTAGCCCCGACATTAAAGCTTAACTCATTTTCAGGAATTAATCCAACAGACAATAATAACGTGTCACATTCAATAAATTTATCAGTACCTATTACCCTATCAAAATTTCGATCCACCTTTGAAATAGTAACACCTTTAATTCTATCTTTCCCGTGAATTTTAGTTACCGTGTAGTTAGTAATCAAAGGAATATCATAATCTTCTAAACATTGAACTTGATTTCGTAGTAGACCACTCACATATGGTAAAATTTCAACAACTGCCTTAACATTACATCCTTCCCAAGTTAATCTCCGCGCCATAATCATTCCGATATCTCCGCTTCCTAAAATTACATAGGATTTTCCAGGCAACCAACCCTCCATGTTTACAAATCTTTGAGCTTGTCCTGCAGTATAAATCCCAGCTGGTCTAAAGCCAGGGATGTTGATTGCGCCTCTTGGTTTTTCACGACATCCCATTGCTAATATAACAGCTTTTGCTTCTATTTTAATAACTCCTTCTTGCTTATTAACAGCAAATAGAGTTATATCTGGCTTTTCTGGTGTTCCCCGCTTAATTTCTATTACCATTGTATTCAGCTTATAGAGAATTTCTAATGCCTTTATTTCATTAATAAATCTCTGAGCGTATTCAGGACCAGTTAATTCTTCATTAAATTCTCTTAAACCAAAACCGTTATGAATACATTGTAAAGTTATTCCACCTAACTCTCTATCTCTTTCTAAGATTAATACTCCCAATCCTGCTTTTTTAACTTGAATGGCAGCAGCGAGACCTGCAGCTCCAGCTCCAATTATCGCTATATCTGTTTCATATTTAATCATTCCTCAATTCCCCCCTTTTCTATGCTTTTCAATATAAAATCCTTTGTTCGGCCTACTAAAAAGTTAGTGTCTTCTCCCCTTTTAGTGACCTCATCATAAGGAATGTTCAATTCTCGAGAGAGCAATTCAATGACACGTGGACGACAAAAACCACCTTGGCATCGTCCCATTCCGGGTCTACATCTAAATTTTATACCATCTACTGTCCTAGCTCCCACTGGAGAATGTATTGCATTAATGATCTCTTTCTCTGAAATAGTCTCACAGCGACAAATAATATTACCCCATGCGGGATCCTCCTTAATTTTTTGATCAAGTTCTTCTAGGGTAAAGTCATGAAACCGTTCTGGTTTAGGTCTAAAAGGATTATAATTTTCTTTTACTTTCAATTCTACTCCAAGTAATTCAAGAAAGCTTTCTACCTTTTCGGCGATTGAAAAACAAGAACTCAATCCTGGAGATAAAATTCCTGCTACATTAATAAAACCAAATACATCTGTATTATCGATAATAAAATCATAAGTATCTGGCACGGCTCTAAGACCAGCAAAATTTCTAATAGCGCTCCTTTCTGGAATATTTGGAACTAATGTTCTAGCACCTTCCAGAATTTCTTTTAAACCAGCAGTGGTGGTCGCGATATCTTTTTTATCAGTTATATTTTGAGCATTTGGGCCCACAAATGTATTTTCATGAATTGTAGGACACACTAAGATCCCTTTTGAAATTTTTGTCGGTATGGGAAATAAGACTTTATTGAGATGGAGGACATTTCTATCAAATAAAATATATTCTCCTTTTCTGGGCATAATATCAAAATAATCGAGACCTACCATTTTAGATATCTTTCTTGCATAAATACCTGCAGCATTTATGATATTCCTCCCCTTAAATTCTTCCTGTTTTGTTTTAACCGTAAATACATAGTCGGTATGTCTAATATTGGTGACTTTATAGTTTCGGCATATCTTAACACCATTTAACACAGCATTTTCTGCTAGCGCAAAAGTCATTTCATATGGACTGACTATTCCTGCAGAAGGTGCATGTAAAACTCCCACAACATCTTCAGTCAAACTAGGTTCCATATGCAAAATCTTTTTTTTATCAAGAATTACCTCTAAACCCGGAACTCCATCTTCGGTTCCCTTTTTTCTTTCTTCCTCTAAAGTCTTTATTTGACTATCTTCTAGAGCGACCACAAAGGAGCCAATTCTTTTAAAAGGGAAATTGAGTTCTTCTGCCGCCTGAGTATACATCTTATTACCTTTAATACATAAATTTCTTTTAACATATTCCCTTTCCGCAGCGTATCCAGCGTGGACTACTCCGGAATTAGCTTTAGTAGTTCCAGACGCTAAATCTGCTTCTTTTTCTAGTAAACATATTTTAATATCATATTTTGACAGGGTACGTGCAATACAGCAACCAATAACTCCGCCACCAATAATAATTACATCATACATCAAATTTTATTTACCCCTATGATGGAGTTTTTTGATAATTTGAATTTAAAAGACCACTATTTTAATTATTAAATTATAATATATCTTTAAAACTTAATTGAAGGGAGAGTATTTTTCTATTGATAATATTATATTTGGAGAAAATTTCTCTATTGTACTAAAGAAGTGATTTTCTTTAATTCAAAATCTCAATTTTTTCCTTACATCGATTTAAAATATATAAAATAGAAGTAACCAGACTAAATTAAATATAATGGTTATTAGGATTAGAATTTTTGTTATAGGATTAAATAACGTATTTTTTAAAGATTTATTAAGCTTCATTTCGAGTTCACCATGTAATAAATTTTCAACTGAGCTGAAATTACTAATGAATTCTTTGTTCATATGAATAGAGCCTAAAAATCTTGGCTTTGATAAATTGTTTATAGAATTAGAGAGCGCGTCTGAAGAGAATAGGCCAATGGTTTCCTTTTTCTTTTCCGTTTCTTTCATTTTAATTCTTAAAATTTTTTGTACTTACAAGAAAAATATATTCTTTTCTTCTTAAATTATTTACGGTTGTGAAACATAAAAAACCCAAATTCTGAAAAAATAAATAGAATTAATTACCAAAATGCTTTTTGAAACTTTTTAATTGTGTCTTCTAAACTGTCTTCAATATCTTCATTGAAATTAACAAAGACATTTACATCTGAATCCCAAGAGGCCAAGACATCAGAATATTTATCAAAAAACTTTTCAGCAATAATTTTCAATTCATCTTGGACTTTTTTCTCCTTAACATTCTTAGCGGAATTTGCTACAAACAAATAACCTTTGTCTTTATAAATTGTAAATCGTATTGAAGACAGCTCAAAATTTGATAAACCTCCTTTAGCAAGCTCAGTTGCGAATGAATTTAAGGCAGTCATTAGAGCACCAAAAAGTTGTTCATTTACTTTCGGATTAAAGACCCTACTATATAATACAATCCCACTTTCACTAAGAATCCAAATATCTTGAAGGACTTTTACCAACGATATCTCCGCTTTCTCGAGTACATTATTAAAATTTATTTTGTATAATTTATGATGAACTTATAAAAATATAGAGTTAAATCATTTATATAGGTTTATTTTTATAATTGTAAGCTATAACTAAATTTCCATATCTAATTGGAATTACTTAATTCTTTGTATGATTTCAAAGAATAGATTTTTAGTTAAAGAAAATTTAAAATTTTCAATGGAATTCGCTAAAGAATTTAAAATTGAAGAGATATTTAGTTTATCGCTCTTATTTCTGATAAAAAATTGATATAAAGATAAATTTGAAGCAATCAATTATATTAATTCTCTACAAACTAATAAATTTTTAAAAATTTAACCATTATTTTTAAAAAATTAGGAGAATAAATCTCTCCGATATTAAATTTTATCCTTTACTCTTTGGTTTTATATAACCTAAATATGCCTCAAGAAATCCAATTATTACAAAAGTCCATGCCATGAAGTAAAAAATTGTAAAACCCGGATCACCAAACAATATTAAGATCCTATCAATCAGAAACATAAGTAAAACTAGTATAAAACTCAGGCTCATCAATGCTAAAGAGAGGAATGCTTTCTTATATTCGGGATCACTAACAGATTTATAATACTTGAACGAACTTATCATAAATGGAATATAGACTATTGAAATCAAAATTAATAAGAAAAGAAACGCAAAAACGTCTAAGATTGTAACCCCTCGTTGATAAATTATCAATGAGTAGAAAGCAGTGAAAATCCCGTAGATATAAATAAGTGTCTTTTGATTTTTACTAAATTCTCTATCAAACACATTTAACATTAAAATATAAGAGAAAGTGGTTCCAATCGTTACAAACATAAAACTAATCCTGAAATCTATTATCCTGAATAAAATCCATGATAGAGGTGTTCTCGGATCATGGGTAGTACCTGCTGCTAAATAGTCCAACCCAGAATACAACACTAACACTTTTGAAAGCCAAGAAAAAATAATTGCTAATAACCAATTTAAGAAGATAATAAATAAGTAAAACGTGAGTCTATGCTTCTTAACAAAATATCGTTTAAGTATTAAAAGTAATAAGAACGTCGCAATAATGATGATTATCGTCTCAAATACCATCCCAATGAACATTAAACTCTGTAAGGTTGCCATGATATAATTATAACATAATTTTTATTTAATAGTATGGCTTAATAACTAAATAGATCTATATAGAATATAATTAATCACTCTTCAGTTGATTTTGGTCGAATATACCCAAGATAAGCTCCAAGAAAACCCACAATAACAAAACTCCATGCTAAAAAATAGAATATCGTAAAACCTTGACTTCCCATGATTATCGTTATTCGATCGATTAAAACAAAAATAAATGTCAAAATGAAGCTAAGGCTCATTATTGCCAACGAAAGAAATGCTCTTTTAAAAGTTGGATCGTTTACAGTTCTGTATGCTTTTAATAATCTAATTATGAATGAAATGTATATGGCTGCCATAAATATAAGTATATTTAAAAAATTAATCGCATCCAGTAGTGTGTTCCCTCGTTCATAAATAAAAACTGTAAAAAATATCACATAGCCTCCAAAAACAAAAACTATAACTTTTTGATTTTTACTGGGATCTTTTTCAAATATACCAACTTTTAGTAAGTATGAGTAAATTACAGCAATAGCTACAAACAAAATACTAATTCTAAAGTCCACGATCCTAAAAAGTAACCAATATAAAGGCGTATTTGGAAATCTAACATTAGATTGGTTATACACATAATCTATATCAGTAGTAAGTACAATTATTTTTGAAATCCAAGAGAATATAACAGCGATTACAAAACAAGCAAATATTATAAATAAGTATAAAGTGAGTTGATGTCTCTTGATTAAATACTTTCTAAAGATTAACCATGAAATAATAGCTCCGATTATGGAAATTATCATTTCAAAAATCATTCCTATAAAAACGGGGTCCATAGATTAGGTATATTAGATTTTTTATATAAAATTATTTATTTTTTATGTGGTTTTTAACTCAACACTTTAACTTCAAAAAAACATTTAAATTAAAAAAGAGAATAGAAGTTATTATGAAGTTAAATTATGATGAAAAGTTCATAATTGTAATAACGCTTATTTTTACACCTGTAATTGTGATTTCAACAATTTTACATCATTGGTTTCCAGAGATTTTACGTGTTCCAAATGTTCTCGGACCATACTTTATTGAACCGATATGGCTAGATCTAGTGATAATGGATGTTGTAACCATAATTTTAGCTTTAATTGTAATATATCACCTGATTAAATCAGAAGGGAAGTATAAAACCACTTGTTTTGTTTACGGAGCAATTATGTTTGCAGGTCTCGAAGAAGTTCATTGGATTTTGCTAGGAAGGTACAACCTCACTCCAGAAGAGACATATTTTTTCACCAGAGGGGGATTATGGTTCATTGAAATCCCTCTTTATACATGTTTGAGTTGGTTTATGCTTGCATGGTGTTGTAATTATCTTTCAGAGTTGATCTTTCCAAACCGAAACTATGTATTCCATGCGAGTATGGCCGGAATTCTAGCGGTTTCTCTCGATCTCTGGATAGATCCTGTAATGGTTAATTTAGGTTCAGCTTCAATTTATCCGAATTCTAAGGGAATGTGGGTCTGGTTGTCTGATCCTAAAGAGACTTTTTCAATTTTTTCGATCCCTTTCTTAAATTTTCTTGGCTGGTTTTTGGTAATATTAATATTTCTGATTCTATATGGATACATTTTAAATGATAAAAAAATTGAATTACGCGGTAAAACAAAATCAGCACTATTTTTCTTTGGATTAATACCAGTATTTATTGTTGTATTAATTGGAATTCTGGTGCTCGCAAGTCTTTTTATTAATCCATTATTAGCCGGTGTTGATTTATTTCCAATTTAATTAGCATAAAAAGTAGTGATGATAATGAAAATTAATAATAAATACATCCCTGTCATTATATTAATTTTATTTTACTTGAATATTTTAAGAAGCGCAATTGATGTAGCAACTGCAGAAAATAACATTTCTTACATTATTTTAGGAATTACAGCACCCTTACCTTTTCTTATTGCCATCGTTATTGCTTTAATAAAGCTCATTAAAAAAGAGAATTAATAATGAATCTAATATTTATAATAATTATTTTTTCTATTAATAATTCGTGAAAAGATTGATTTGGAAAACAAAATTAACTGAAATGATGGGCACAAAGTACCCCATAATCATGGGAGCTTTCGCCATTATTGGAAAAGCGGAGTTTGCTGCAGCGTTTTCGAACGCGGGAGGATTTGGAATTATTACTGCGTTGAATTTTAGGACGAATGATGAGTTCCAAGCAGAACTAGAAAAAATGAATAAATTAACACGAAAACCCTGGGGAGTGAATTTTTCCATTATGCCCCCTTATGTGGTTAAAAATAAACAAAAAAATAGCTGGGTAAGAGATGAAAATTCTTATTTAGATTTCGTAGATATAGCTATTAACGCCGGAGTTAAAGTATGTACTACCTCAGCTTATCAAGCGCCGAAAATAGGAAATAAACTGCATGATGCGGGATGCTATTGGTTCCATAAATGTGCTACAATGAAACACGCAATATCAGCAGAAAATTTAGGAGCGGATGCTGTTACTATTGTAGGCCTTGAAGGCACAGGATTTAAGAATCCAAATCAAAATACTACACTCGTAAATGTTACAATGGCCAAAAAGCTACTTAAAATTCCTATAATTGCAGCGGGAGGGATTGGAGATGCTCGAGGTTTTCTTGCGGCTCTTGCTATGGGCGCAGACGCAGTTTGCTTTGGAACTGCAATAATGACCACTAAAGAAAGCCTCGCTTCAAATATATGGAAAAAAAGAATTATAAATCAAGATATATTCGATGAAGATTATTATAAAAAGATATACCACTTGCAATTAAGAGATTCTCCAGTTCATTCTATGGCTGCAGGTCACTGCGACAAGATTATCTCTATGAAAGAATTTATAGAAGAAAAAATAATAAAAAAAGCAGAGGATATACTGAGATCATGGGGATACGGCAGAAATGAAGTAAATACTACTTCTTTATAGTAAAATGATCTTATAAATTATAAGAAATAAAAATATTAACTTATATGTCCACATTAGTCTTAGCAAGCCCCGCCGCCTTACTAGGTGGGAAAAAAGTGGGTAAAACTGTAAAAATATGTTTGTTCTACTCACTACAACAATGTCAGTAAGTAAAGTTTTTAAATATTGGAAAAAATAATATAGCATTAGATTACAAAACTATTAAAATAGAAAACATAGTTTTGAAAAAAAACAAAATTTTGACTAAAAACATCAAAAAAAAGTACCAACTCGATCAATAAAAAGGGAAAAGATATGGCAAACAATTATAGAGATCGATTGCGCTCAAGTCGCGACACACCAAGCACCGCTGATTCTTGCTGTGAAAATCCATGCATCGAATCGCGAGAAGGTGATAATGTGTGTTTGAATTGCGGGATGATCATTGGCCGAAATCTCGTAGGGAACGAGAGAAGGGCCTATACTGTCGAGGAAGTTAACAAAAGGAGACGCACGGAACCTCGATGGAGAGAATTCGGGCCCCGAACCATGCTACCGAATAGCAAAATAGATTCAAAAGGAAGGCTGATCGGGGCCAAGGGAAAAACCCTTTTTAGTCGTCTATCAAAAATTCAGAATTCCTTAATTTCTAGTATTGAGAGGAATTTCTGGGAGGCTAAGCCGAAATTAAAGATGCTAACCTCCAAAATGAACATACCTGAATATATTAAGGAAACAGCTTGGAAGATATACTCGGTTGTAGCTAAGAAGAAGCTCACTATGGGCAGATCCATTGATGGATTTATTGCTGCTTCGCTTTATGCTGCGATAAGAGTACATGAATTTCCACGATTACTTGAAGAGGTATGTGACGCGTCTATGACTCCAAGGCGCACAGTACA
>JBHLNT010000103.1:0-14368 GCA_048941265.1 Promethearchaeota archaeon | reverse complement strand
ATTAAACGAGCTTAAATAACGATAAATGTTTTTAAATTCATTATAGTAGAACTTTTCGCGACAAATAAAACAAGATCGTTTCTCAGTTAGAGAAATCTTTTTCTTTTTCTGTAGGATTAGACTCTTCACCATTTACCTTTTAATTTTGTCTGAATTGATGCTCGAAGTTTAATTGTTTTTTTTTAGAGTTTCTAACTTCTCATATAAAAATTTTCATTTAAAACTTTATGGATAAAGTTTTAAATTAGCTCTTCTTATAGCTGATAATTTATAACAAAAAACGCGGGTTTAAAGCCTTGAGATTTTACTCATAATCCCCACATATTATCTATTTTCTCAGCTAATTTATCTTGCACCAAGATAATATTCGTATTAAAGTAATACTTTACAACTTCTACCAAAAATTTGAAATAGCCTTTACTAATTTTTATAAAATGGGTGTCTTCTAAATATCGTATTGCCTTTCTCGCTTGTAGTGGGTGATCTATGCCTTGCTTATGATAAAATTCGAGTAATTTATTAGAGAGAGTATAAATTTCTCTTATCTTATCTCTTAAATTTTTTAAACCTAAATTTGAATCACTTTCTCTGAAAAATTCTTTAATAATTTCCTGTTCTATCTTCAATTCATTGATAGTTATCGATTTTTTCATCTTTCCAATTATCCCTTTACCTTCTAGAACTAAATATTCCGAATAGTGTTTTTTGCTAATCTTATACGTTTCTTTGGTATGAATTAAAATATGTGCTTCAAAAGATTTTTGAAAGGCATAATCGAAAAAATCAAATAAGGTATCTTTAAGAAATTCTAAATCATTATCTATTATGATTAAAATTTTTTTCTTAAGTAGGCTGCCTCGAATTGCATAAATCATAATTTCAGGTCTGAGATTCATCTTAATTTCAAATAAATCGATATCTTGAGGATTTAGTTCTGAAATAAGTTCGGTTGTGGGTTCTATTTCATCTAATAACACATCTAATTTTTGATATCCTCTCACTTTAAGATGTTTATCAATAAATGGTACAAATGCATGATCACAAACTCTTCCAGAAGGAATCAGTAAACTGGTCAATTGTTTTGACTCGTCAATTATACGCATAGGAATATTGATAATTTTTTTGGAGCGACAAATAGGGCATACAATCTCCACATTTCCCCAGACTTCAGTTTCCATATTATTTTGTGCTTTAATAGCCATGCGTCATTCAAATCAACTTTTTGTAATGTATTCAAAATTTACCTAAAAAAACCAAACTTTTTTTTACTAGATTTAAATTTTGGAAAATATATCTCTGATTCTCAAAAAAATGAATAGTAAGCGTAACAGACTGAAAAATTAAGATTGAAAAATATTTGAACCAAACTTTTTTCAAAAATAATTCTTTTATTCATGGATATCAGCAAAAATTAGATTAAATTTTGTAAATATTTTAGGATCTATTTTTAATCCATGATATGGCGTACCCGCAGAGCCTAAGACGAATTGTTTTTTAATAACAGCTTTATCCACAATTACAGGCATTTTATTTATAACAGCAATAGGAGGTACGCCACCAATAGGATAACCAGTACTTTCTTTTACTAGTTTTTCAGATGCTAAAGTAAATTTTTTCATTTGTGATATTTTTTCTAACATTTTTAGATCTACCCGCTGATTTCCTAAAATAATTACAGATAAAAGATTACCTTTTTTAGATTTTAATATCAAGCATTTTATTATATTTTCAAGGGGAATATCTAGTTTTTTTGCAATGAATTCAGAGTGAGTACCATTAATATCGGGATGTTCTATTATTTCTCCTTTGATACCTAATTTGGACATCATAATTTTAGTTTTTTCGATCATTTTACATAACTTTAGGTAAAAGAATTTGAAAATAATCTAAACTGGTTTTAAATACACCAAATATCATCATGATGTATGCTATTTCTCCAAAATTTCCTTAATTAATTTTACCTCGACTAAACTTAAATCTTCTAAAAATTTAGGATCGAGAAAATACTCGATTTTATCCTTGTTTACTTTTTTAATACCAAATCACCTTACATATTACATTTAAAATCTACTTATAAAAAAATCTATTTTTTTTATTCTACACAATTATATACAGAAATCACTTCTAAATATTACAATACATTCACGCTTTAAGAGCACGATACATCATATAAAATGCTTTTTAAACTTAGAAATAATTTAAAATATATCATGGAACTTTCTAAAATCACTAAAGTTTTTGCAGAATCAGTGATCCGTGAAATGACACGCGTAGCGAACGCACATCCGGGTTGCATCAATCTAGCACAAGGTTTTCCAGATTTTTCAGCCCCTGAACCTATTAAAAATGTAGCAATTGAGGCAATTCGAGCGAATATAAACCAGTATGCTATCACTTGGGGCTCTGAATCGCTAAGGAATGCTATTGCAGAAAAATTAGCCGATTATAATAAAATACAATTTGTTGAACCTTCTAAACATATCACAGTCACTTGTGGTTCTACAGAAGCAATGATCTCGTCAATGAAAGCCATTATAAATCCCGGTGATGAGGTGATTATATTTGAACCATTTTATGAAAACTATGGACCTGACTGTCTTCTATCTGGAGCTAAACCTCGTTATATAATGTTAAATCCTCCTGACTGGCACTTCAATTTTGAGCAACTTGAGCGACTTTTTAATGAAAATACTAAAGCGATAATTATAAATACTCCCAATAATCCTACTGGAAAGGTATTTAGTTATAAAGAATTGAAATTCATCTCAGACTTATGCCTGAATTATGATTGTATTGCAGTTACTGATGAGATTTATGAACATATTTTATTTGATAACCATAAACATATTTCCATCGCTTCCTTGCCTGATATGGAAAATAATTCAATAACTATTAATTCTATTTCGAAAACTTACTCCCTGACCGGCTGGAGAGTTGGATGGGCTATAGCAAGTGAAAGAATAACCAATGAAATTAAAAAAGTTCATGATTTTCTAACGGTTGGGGCTCCAGCACCCCTCCAAGAAGCTGCAGCATTTGCTCTTTCACTGGGTAAATATTACTATAAATGGCTCGCAGATTTTTATCAAAAAGCTAGAGATCTTCTCTTTAACGCATTATTACAAACAGAACTCAATCCAATAAAACCAGATGGGGCTTATTATATTATTGCGAATTGTAAGGATTATATGGAGCGGTATAATCTTCAAAATTCATACGATTTAGCTTTACACATGGTGAAAAACATTGGTATCGCAACTGTTCCTGGTTCTTCTTTTTATGCTGATCCTCAAAATGGACAATATGAAACCCGGTTTTGCTTTTGTAAATCAGAAGAAACGCTCCAAAGAGCAATGCAAAATCTAAAAAAGATGGTCCCCCCATTAAATTTATTTTAAACTCTAAATGAACATGACAACTTAATTTTCTTGCTCTTGGTAATGCTGGGATTCGTTTTATTAAAGTTTTAAATCAATCAAATTTTACTTCTAATAATGGACTCATTTTTTAGAGATACATATAAATACTTAGTTAGAAGAATAGAGGATTCCTTAAAGAGCGTTAATTATAATACCATGCAAACGTGTTTAGAAATTTTAGAAAATGGAAAACAAGATAAAAGAGTAACCATCGATGGTGCTGGTAGATCATTACAAAGTGCTTTATTACTTGCTAACGAATTAGAAAATTTGTATGGTATTCGGGTTAATCAAGTTAACAATGCAAATCTACGACCTTTAAGAGGAGGAGATGTATTCATAGTAAATTCTCGATCAGGCATCGGCAAATCCACTGAGGATGCGGAATTTGCCTTAAAAAAAGGCTTAAATGTTATCTATATTACAGGAAATCCTGAACTGGAGGAGAAATTTGAAAACGTAATTCTTATCAAGGGCGATATCAATCATGAAAGTAAATATGCCCCTCTTGGAACGGAATTCGAACAAGCGAGCGCGGTTTTATGTTCGTGTATGGGATATGCCTATAATAAATCCAAAAAAATGGAAGCTTTTAATAGTAGTTGTACTAATCTAATTGATGGGTTGTATTCTAATCTTCAGGAACTTGAAAAACAAGAAAAACCAATTACTAATTATGCTTCCTTAATAAATGATTTTTTAGAAATTTCCAATGACCGAGTGATTTATTTTAAAGGTGCAGGGATAAATGAGATTATCTCACGAATAATAGCGATAAGGTATGGTCATTTGCATAAAGAGGGTTTGAAAGATCTACACGTTGTATATGAAGGTCATTGGAAAAGTAGAAGAAAGGAGGATTTAGCAGTTTTAATAAGCGGGAGTGGTGAAACAGATCAAATCTTAAAATATGCGCAGCAGGCAGGAGATGTTGGGATGAAATTGTTTACTATCACATCATTCAAGGAATCAAGTTTGGCAAGAACTAATAAATGGTATCGTAAGTACCAAGGAAATTTAATAATTGAGGGCAGACCTGAGATGGTCAGTTATTATAATAAATCTATCCATAAGGTGACTAAGACGTTTTTCCCCCAATTTGAATTAAATACTTATATCACTCTTGATGCACTCTTGGCGTTAATCGCAAAAAATAATGACATTACCGAAGAGGATATGAAAAAAACCCATAGAGACAAGGAATTAGAGTAGTAAAAATTTAAAATATTAATGAATTTAAATTTTTGGAAATTAGATTTAGGATGGAAGAATTTCAAATTGCTAGAGTAAGACCGCCCACGGAGAATTTTAGCTTATCAATAAGCACTCATTTTTATTGTCCATGGGGTAAGTGTGCGTTTTGTCCTAGTAATTTATTTCATGGTTCAATCAAATTTAGAAGAAGGACAGTAGAAGAAATAAAAAATGATATAGATAATGCGGCTTATCTAAATGAGTTTCTTCTAAAGTCCGGTCAAATTAATCAAACTACTATGTTCAAAGCAAGTTCTAAACATCCTAATTTAAGAGATTGCATAATGCACCTTGTATATTGGCATCTCTATACTAACGCAACAACGGTTTTTTTAGGGGGTGCTAATCCTCTTATTTACAAGGGTTCCTTTCTAAAAGAGATTTTATATTATCTAAAAGAAACATTCCCATCAATTATAAGAATTACTAGTTATGGAAGAACTAAAACTGCTTCTAAGAAGGATTCTGCCTATTTCAAGGTATTAAATCAAGCAGGCTTAGACAGAATTCATGTGGGGTTAGAATCAGGTTCCGATAATGTTTTAAAATTCATAAATAAAGGAGTTTCAAGTGAAGAGCATATCATAGGAGGACAACACATCAAAGATGGCGGAATATCCTTATGCACGTATGTCATGCCCGGATTAGGTGGTAAAAGGTGGAGTACTGAACATGCTTTGGAGACTGCTCGGGTGATTAATGAACTTGAACCAAATTTTGTCCGATTAAGGACCTTAGAGATTTTCCCCGGTACTCCTCTATATAATAAAGTAAAAACTGGCGAATTTGAAGAATTAAATGAAGAGGAAGTAATAAAAGAGGAAAGATTATTGATTGAAAATATTGAGTGTAATACTACAATTACAAGTGATTCTGCTGCCAATTTATTGATCGAAATTTGGGGAGATCTTCCAAAAGATAAGAATAAAATGTTTCGGGCTATAGACAATTATTTAATTTTAACACCGCATCAAAAATTAGAATTCAGTTTAAAAAGAAGAGTTGAAGCTTTTAGCAGTCAATATGGGCGTTTATCATCTACTATTGAAAAGAAATTAGATAAATTGGCTCAAATCCCTAAAAATGATGAGGTTTATTATGCTAAGATGGGAGATCTAATAAAATATATTCGAAGCAAGCTTATTCCATGAATACTATTCAAATTGAAAGTTTTTCTGCTAAGATATAAAATAATAAATAAGTTAAGATGTCTCTTAAAATTAATTTAGCTTCATTTGAAGAAAAGAATGAAATTTATAAAGCATTAATTGATTATTCCAAAGAACTTGAGCAATTTCAGGAACGCCCTAAAGGAGAAATAGCATCAGAGAAATATTTTGAGTATTATTGGACAGATCCCCAGAGATTTCCTATTGTAGCACATAAAAATGAGGAGTTAATTGGATTTTGTTTCTTAAGAGCAGAGGAAAAATATTACAGTATCGCGGAATTTTATATCAAACCAAAATTTAGACGTCTTGGCTACGGTAAAACAGTGTTAAATTTTACAATAGAGTTCTGCCGAAAACAAGGAATTCATTCTTCGATCATCGCAAATTCATTTGTAAAAAATTTAGGCGCAAATACCTTTTGGATTCGAAATGGATTTATTAAACAAAAGGAAGTGATTTTTGAAAATGAGAAATATTATTGCAATATAAAAGAATTCTAACAAAATTAAGTGAAATTTAAGTGATTTTAGTAAAGATGAAAGAATAAAATCTATCGAATATTTATAGTAAAATAAACATTAAATGTGAAATTAAAATGGCGGATTTTGAGCCCAAAATTGTAAGTAAAGAAGAATTAAGTAGAATTTCTGCGGATGTAAATCCAGAGGAATTATTATTATTTGAGGATCATTGTTTAAATGTTCATTATGAAGATAAAGTATTAATTGAAGCTAAAGAACCAGGTTCTCCTTGGGTAATTACAAAAGATCTTAAAACTGGAGAAACAGCAGAGATAATTGATTGCACCTCCCAAAATTGGACTTTAGCATTAGGATTCGCTCATCCTGATGTGAATTATGCGGTTTCTGAACAAATGAAGCGATTCACTCACGTCAAATCCTCTGTTATTTCACCAGCACGAGCTAAATTTACAAATAAATTATCTGAATTAGTCTCGGGAAGAATAAAAGGTGGTAGAGTTCATATAAATAATTCTGGTGGCAGTTTAGCAATTGAAGCTGCCATAAAGCTTGCATTAATTGCCGGGAAAGGAGCAGATCAGATTCTCGTATTCCGAGGTGGATATCATGGAAATACTTTAGCCATGTTAACTGCTTCTCAACCTATTCATACTATAACAAGATTTCGCTCCTTCGGCATAGATTCTTTTGTAAGAGTGCCCCAACCCTACTGCTACCGGTGCATGTGGAATTATAAAAATGGATTGTATGGTAAAAAAGACCCTCAGTGTAATTTAGAGTGTTTTGAATTAGTTAAGGAATATTTAACGGGATTAAGCTCAAGAAAACTTGCAGCAGTGATATTAGAAGTTTGCCAAGCCGCAGGCGGACATGTTCCTTTTCCTCCGGAGTTTCTTGTAAAGTTAAGAGAAGTGTGCGATCAAGAAAAAATTCTCATTATTTATGATGAGTCTCAAACAGGAGTATGGAGAACAGGAAAATATTTCACTCTCACAGAAAAGTATGAAAAAGAATTGGGAATTGATCTTTCTCCCGATATGATGTGCTTCACCAAAGCTATCGGGGGAGGATTTCCATTAGGCGCCATGATCGCAAGTCCAAATATTAAAAAGAGATTTACCCCATCAGAAGATCATACTACATTTTGTAATACACCAATAGGTTTAACAGCTGGACTGGCTGCCTTTAAAGTCATTGAAAAAGGGAAAATAAATGAAAACTGTGAAGAGAGGGGCAAACAAATTACGAAGAGACTTAAAGAGCTCCAAGAGAAATATGAAGTGATTGGAGATATTCGTGGTCCAGGACTTTTTATTGGAGTCGAATTAGTTGAAAATCAAGACTCCAGAGAGCCACATAAAGGATTATTAAATGAAATGCTTATAGAGGCCGTAAGACAGAATATTTTCTTTGGACCTAGCATGCCATACTTAAGCGGAACAGGAAAAATCTTAATGTATAATTTGATTAAAATTAAACCACCACTCGTAATTACGGAACAGGATGCAGATTATATCTGTGATAAATTTGAAAGTGTGTTAAAAGCCTCCCTCCATAATCTTACAATCAAATAATTTTCCTTATTTATACAAAAAGAATTTTATTCTTTTTTTTCCATTGTTTTTGTTTTTTCGAAATTCGGATTAAAGCCCCTCAAAGCGTAAAGTTTTACGCTATACTTCTATACTAACCATCAAATTTATATAAGAGGCAGACTTTTTATGAATCAATGAGACGAGTTAACTTAGTCGCACAGACTAGAAGAATGGATGCACCGGCTTGCAATAGGCAAGTAGTACCGACTGTCCATTAGATCATCCAAACCCGTCTCTCGCGATTTCTCTGCTTTTTATTATTATCTGCTCTTATTACTTCTCGCTTCCTAATATGCTAAGAGGCGGGTTTAGATCTATTAATTCTAATGGAAATCTAACTCCCTCAGAATAAAAGAAAAAGAAAATTCATAAAAAAAGAGGTGAAAAGAAAATGAGTAAGAAAAAAATTAAAAATTTAGAAGATATATTACAATCTCTTGATAAGGATGAGGTTGTCTATATATCTTATTCGTCAACGGAGGATGAGGAGAATAAGAAGGACAATAGTGATTAAAAGTAATATCATGAAATTATCTAATATTATTTTAGAGATTTTATTTAGATTAAGAATTAATATAACATATCTTATCTCCACATTGTATCGATTTTTTCTTCGATATAATCCTCTGAAAATTTAATTTTTTTGTTAAAATAAGTATTAACAATACCTAAGAGTATATTAAAATAATTTTTCTTAACTTTTAGAAAAAATACCTGCTCCAGATGTTTTAACATTTTTCTACGAGAAAGCTTATTATCATTAAGGGCACTAAAATCTCGAATTTCATTTGAAAGATCATATATCTCTTGGAGTTCCTTTCTCAGGATTTTTAGTCCTGTTAATGGATCAGAATTTTTAAAAAAGATGTCTACTAATTTTTTCTCAAATTTGCAATTTTTCACGTAATTCTCTTTCCCATCGTTTACCAATATTTTTTTCCCAGTAATCACTATAAAATCTTTATGTCGATCTCTAAACTCGTTATATTCTGTTTTAGTTAAGGATAAAATTTCAATATCAAATGAATTACGAAATATAGCATTAAAAAAATGATTAATAGTGTCTTTAAGATACGTTAAGTTATCTTCCATCAAGAACACTATCTTTTTTCTAAGAAAGACCATTTTTAATGTATTTACTATGGATTCCGGTTTAATATTCATCCTAATTAAGTATATTTTTGTCTCGAATACATCTTTATGTCGAAATTCATTAGCGCGTTTATCATATAATTGTAAATCGTTTCGAACCGGCAAGTTCTTAGTTTTATTGACTCCTATTTTCATCTCATTTATAGCTACCTCGATATCTTTGATGGCATTTCTCAAAGATTGTGATAAATTAGCTATATTTTTACTTTTTATTCGTTTGGACTTAATCTGTAAGTTATATTTAATCCATTCCAACTTTTTAATAGACTTATTCAAAGATTTATAGAATTTCTTACTTTTTTTCCATTCTTCTAATTCAGAAGCAGTTATCTTGGAATCAATTTCATTATCTTCGGGATTAATTTCCATATTCGGAAAAAGAAATTTCACGGAAAGAGGGGCTTGCTTTTCTTTTAAAGAAGAGGTTATAGCAGTTCTATGTTCTATTTTCGTAAGTATTCCTTTCTTAAGGAAAGAAGGTTCTTTAACTATGGAGGAGACAATATAATCTTGCTCTTTGTTAATTCTCCTTCTGCTTTTTAGTTCCTTCTTTAATTTGTTAATTACCATTTTACAACGTCTTTTTTTAACGACTAGATGTATTCATTCATGTATTTAAAGTCGCATTTTTTATGCTAAAATCTTATTAATCTTAAAAGCTATCTATGAATCATAGAAGAGCCTAATTTTTTAGCTATACATGTGTCTAAACATTGGCGTTGAAAAGCTCATAAAAAGATTAGCAAATAGTGGTAATTTCGAAGTCAGAGAACAAGCCATTCAATACCTAGTCAAAATAGGTGGTTTAGCGATTGATCATCTTACGGAAGCTCTAGAACATAAAAACTATTTTATTAGAAGCGGAGCTGCGGAAATATGAGGTATGATTGGGAGTTAAAGAGTTAGAGAATCCCTTTATAGGGCGCTGAAAAAAGAACAAAATAAACAGGTGTTGGAGCAAATTGAAAAATCTCTTGCAAAATTTTTATAAAAATAAGTCATCCTAAGTAAGTAAGAACTTCCTCCTTTGGTACTAGAAGTATTAATATTTCATAATAAATACAGAATAATATGAAATTACAAATTTTACTGGAAAAACCAACAGATAAAATCTTATTATTTACATTTCTAGTGACTTTTATATTGACATGGGTATTTGTGTTTTTAATTTTCGCCACTTTACTTGCTCAATTTCCCCCTGGTGCGGGTCTTATGGAAATGAAAGCTGCTTGGAATAAAAAGAATATGGATAAGATTATTACTATATGGAAAAAGAAGTCGCTCTCTCGTTATGTTGAATTAATGACCATTGTAAATAATCTTGATTTTGTATTTATGTTTGTGTATGGTACGGCTGTTTTTACTGGTTTATTACTTGTCGCTCGTCAATTAAAGGACTCAGAGAAGCTTCAAAAATTTTATCTTAACTTATCAATGGTGTCGTGGGTGAGTGTATTATTTGATGTAATTGAGGGAATTTTTATCGCAATAATACTTTTCAATCCATCGAATATAACAGAAGTTTCAGCATTAGGAGTCTCATTATCAGCAACTCTATGCATTATCGTTTTATATAGCTGTGTGTTGCTATGGATTATTGGATTAATTATTGTTTTGATTAAACGTATTAAAAAATAAGAGTTACTATTGAGATTTCTAATTACTAAATAAAATTTCCAAAATTTTTTATTTTTTAAGAACAAACACATATTATGTTTCAATCAATGGATCTTTTAACTCTATTACTTATAATATTAACAATTGCACTTATTGCTGCGGTTATAAATTTTATTATTGGGATGGTAGTTATGCTACGAATGATCTCCTTAAAGGGATTAACGAAAAAAAAAAAGCCTGCTATCATTTTAAATACCATTTGGAGTATAATTGTTTTCTTATTTAGTTTCAACCCATGGCTTTACATCATCGCATTTATAATTAATCTAATTATTGGCTTGATTGCTTTAAGCTTTGATGAATTTTATGGGATAAAACGTTTTGGAAGGCGCATAAAAATCCTGTTTGCGGTTTTAATAATACAGTTTGTAATTGTAATTATCACCTATATTATTATAGTATTCATAATTTTTGCCTATTTGCTAGGATGAGATTCCATCGCGGAAAAAAAGTGAGATCAAATTATAATTTCATGTCTTTATACACTTCTCTTTGTATGATGTACCGTAAAATCTCGGCAGTTCCACCACCAATTTGAGCAATTTTTACGTCTCTAAAATAGCGTTCCAGTGGAAATTCTTTAGTATATCCAATCCCTCCAAGAACTTGGAGAGCGTCAGTTACAATTTGAACCGCATTATCACTCACGAAACATTTCGCGGCTGCTGCTTCTTTTGTAGCAGTTAGCCCTTGATCTATCATTCTCCCGGCCCTTAAAAGCATTAATCGTCCAGCTTCGATTTTCATATACATTTCAGCTATTTTAAAACTTATACCTTCAAACATACGAATTTCTTTTTTAAATTGTTTTCTTAATGCTGAATATTTTGTTGCCACTTCAAAAGCGGAGCGAGAAATACCTAGATACTGACTTCCCACAAAAATTCGTTCAGCATCAAGCCCAAATAACATAATTTCGACACCTTCGTTCTCTCTTCCAATCAAATTTTCTGTAGATACCTCGCAATTATTGAATCGAAGATGAGAATTTACACACCCCTTACGTCCTATTAACTCATAATCTTTTACCACCTCAAATCCAGGAGTATCAGTTGGGAATATTATGGCACTGATGCCATTTCGTCGATGAACATTGGGATTTGTAACACAATAAAGGAGGATAAATTTGGCAATGCTCCCATTTGTTATATATCGTTTTTCGCCGTTGATAATATATTTATCTCCCTTTCTTAGGGCTGTAGTTCGCATACCTCCAATCGCATCACTTCCCGCAGTTGGTTCTGTAATACCCAGAGCTCCTAAAACAGAACCGTCCATAATGGGTTTTAGAAATTTTTTTTGCTGTTCTTGGCTACCAAAATGAATTAATGGAACTCCATAAAGGTTACAGCTACAACCGTAAATTACAGCTGTTGGATAATGGATTGCTGAAAGCTCTTCTCCAAATATCATTCGATATACCGTACCTTTACCACTCCCTCCAAGCTCCTTCGGGAATGCCAGTGGAAAGTATTTTTTACCTAATTTTTGAATGATCTGTAGAGTTAAATCAACGTTATCCTCGCGATCGATTTGTTCGACTAAAGGATCAATTTCCTTTTTAGAAAAATTTCGAATTTCCCTTCTAAACTCATTCTCCTCTTCAGAAAACATAAAAAGACTGCCAGTTGTCATGCTTTCTCCATGCTGATGGCTTAAATCCTCATAACTAATATGACCTTCCCTGCTCATAATACTCGCTTTTTTAATAAGGATACTATAATAAAATAAACTTATATCCCTCTTCTTTTTAAGTTTTCAATTACAAAAAAAATAGAAAAAAAACTTAACACTGGAACACATTTTCTTATGTTATTTCTTGAATATCAATGAGATATTTATTAAATTATCCTTATCTAATGAAATAACTTATTTTAAGGGTATCAATATAATTTTTAAAAAACCAATTGACGAACCGCATCTCGTCATTTGTGAGATTCGTTTTCTCTAAGGCACCGTAATAGGATTTTCGAATATTTGCTTCAATATTAAACATAGGGTAATTATTTTTAAATAAAATATAATTTGTTAGCAATCGAGTCATTCTTCCATTTCCATCATAAAAAGGATGGATGGACACAAATCTAAAATGCATTATACATGCAAGTAAAACAGGATGGAGTTTTTCCTTATTATGATAATACCAGTCAAATAATGCTTTTAATTGACCTGGAACCTCATCTGGAGGAGGTGGAATATGTTTAGAGCCCCTTATTTTAACATCTAATTCTCTTATCTCCCCCGCAATTATTTCTCGATTATAATGTAAAGAGAAAAGAATACCGTGCCATTTTTGGATTAATTTTTGGGTCAATTCTTCCTTAGTTTGAATTAAATCTTCATAACATTTCATATGTAATTGAGCCTCGTTAATATCATTAGTAGGTTTGTTGATTGATACTTCAGGCTCATCCACTGCAAGGGTCACTTCCCGTAATGTAAGAGTAGATCCCTCAATTTTTCCAGAACTATAAGTAAATCGTATCCCGAATGTCCTAAATTCTTTATCTCTCACAAGATCTGGAATTTTATTAATCCATACTAAATACTTTTCTTTATATTTTTCTATAGAGGGTATCCAAAGTTTATGAACTACTTCAGATATAAATTCCTCTTTAATTTTTTCTAAATTTGGAGGTATTTGTTTACCTAAACTCTTTTGGATTTGCTTTACTTTAGCTCCCTCTCGATACGAATGAACTAAAAAAAAATATTCATTTCCTTTGACTTTCTTTGTTATTATTGATACCATCAATCACTATTTGGCAATACAAATATTAATATATTTACGTTTGATCTAGAATTGTATTGCTAGGATTGGCAATACAAAAAAATATTCTTTTGATAATTTACCATGATTGTATTGCAAACACTTAATTAAATTATCATTTATTTGTATTTTTTTTTTAATTAAGCTTCTTTGTTGAGATGTTTAAACATTAAATAACCTTGAAGTGCAAAATAGGTAAACATTGTATACCAAATCACTTTTTGGCTTATTATTCCTAATCCTTACCTTAAACTATTCCATTTCAAATATAAATTTAATATCGTATTTTTTTCTTCTTTTTTGGTTGAAAATTGTAAATTGTAAAAGTCTAAACTCAGGAACACACCCCTCTCCAATCGCTTTTTTTTGCCATCTTTCAACATGCTTACTACTTCTCACACGCTTAATCTTACTCCTGCGCATTCAAAGCCCGAACCACGAGTCCTCTTTCAACACCACACACTCGTGCTATTGAGAACAGCGGGCTAAATAGGTCGCCCGGAAGCTCCCTACGTACACCCCTGTCTCACCAACCCCGTCTTTTACGGGTGCACTCGTCCTAATCCCGCGGTCGCTGTCACCAGCCCCCGCTCTGACCAGTTCGACAAGCTAATCATTTGGACTATGATGCTTGCTTTTAAATGCCATTTGTAAAATAACATATGCCCAGCTGACTTCCGGCTTACACAGGTTTTTAAAGCCTTATCAGCCGCACCAGCCCAAATCACCAACCCAGCAAACCGATCTTACGGAATAGGAATGGAAGACTCTTTTCGGGACCGGCTTCGCGCTTAGATGCTTTCAGCGCTTATCCGTTAGCGCGTAGCTGCCCGGCAATGCCTTGTCA
>JBHLNT010000102.1:0-14454 GCA_048941265.1 Promethearchaeota archaeon | reverse complement strand
ATGATCATTTTGGCATATCTTTTGATGAAGGTTGTCATAATAATCTAATTATTGGAAATATTGTAGATGGTAATACTGAAACTGGAATAAACTTAGGAGGTATATATACCGGTTATTATGAAAATAATTTTAATAATATATCGAATAATATAGTTACGAAAAATTTTTACGGCGGTATAACAACAGGTGGTTTGGGTAATAATTTTTCAGGAAATTATATCTTTAATAATACTGAATGGGGAACGGATTTAGCTGGATTGGAGGATTTCGGAAATTACACTATCTTCTCGGAAAATGTTGTAATTGGGAATTATTTTTATTTGATGGGATGGTATAGTATATTACATAATAATATTTTCATAAATGTTTCTTTAGGTATCTCTTCATGGTTTAAAGAGCAAACTTGTTCACATACAATAAGTGTTACAAATACAGTAAATGATGGAATTCTATATTACTACGCGAATAAAAACGGTCTTACAAATGAGAATTTCACAGGAAAAGTAGGTCAAATAATTATTGCCAATTGTAATAATTCTCTTATCTCTGAATTGAGTTTATCAAATTGGAGCTCTATAAGACTTTATTATTCCTGTTATAATACTATTTTAAATATTAATCTTACTAATGATGCTGATATACGATTGCAATACAGCAGCGATCATAATTTCATTACTAATTGTTATTTTGAAGATTCAGGAGATTTATATTTATGGACAAGCAATAATAATACGATTTTTTCTAATATTTTTAAAGATGGTGAAGGGGTATTGTTAATAATGAGTCATTATAATAACTTAACAGGTAATATTGTTATAAATACAGATTTTGGGATTCTTATTAGCTCATCTAATTACACAATAATCTCGGAAAATTATATTTCTAACAATAATGTTGGGATTACCTTAGATGGTGGCGGATGGGATACAGTTGCTAATAACAATATCACAAACAATATCATTGAAAATAATAAAATTGGGATTAAATTTATAGCGTATAGCCAGGAAAACCTCATTAGAGATAATTCGATTATAAATAGTAGTAAAGTTGGAATACATATTGAGTTTGGATGTAATAATAACCTCTTTTACAGAAATGCATTCATAAAGAATAACAGATCACATGCGTGGGATGAGGGAGATTTTAACCAATGGGATAATGGAATAATAGGTAATTACTGGGATAATTACACGGAAAGAGGGGGTTTTGATAATAATAATGATGGAATCGGGGATATAAATTACACAATTTATGATAGAAGTAAAATTTTTGCTGCTAATGATACAAAACCAATTTTTGAGAATCCAATTCATAATGGAGAGAAAATTTATATTGATGGTACAGGTGTGAGCGCATTAAATTGGACTCAGACAGTGTTAGTCAAATATTGGTGTACTGGTTCAGGTAAAGAACAGAATCCTTATATCATAAAGAACCTAGTTATTAACGGATCTGGTTCAGGAAATTGTATTTTAATCGCCAATTCGAGTGTTTTTTTTACGATTGAAAATTGTAAAGTTTTTAATTGCAGTCCATCTGGAGGTGCGGGTATTAGATTAGAATCAGTAAATAACTCTTTAATCATTAGAAATAACTGTTCAGATAACAATTATGGAATAATTCTTTCAAAATGTTACGATAATTTAATCCATGATAATTCAATATTTAAGAAAGCTTCTGGGGAGAGATATGGTATCTACATAGAATATAGTAATAAAAATAACATAACAAATAATCTTATTTATGATTTTTCGGGTAATGCTTTTGGTAGTGGAATAGATTTATTTCTCAGCAACTACTCATTTGTAAAAAACAATATTGTTTTTAATCATAGAGTTGGTATATCAATAATATTCTATGGAATTCATAATAATTTTTCAGGCAATATCATATATAACAATTCTGTTGGATTGGTTCTAAAAGGTAAATACAATACCGCATATAATAATACGGTTAAGTTTAACAGTGCTGAAGGAGGGATATATATATCTGGTAATAATAATACAATCATTATGAATAATGTTTATAATAATACTCATGGAATATGGGTAACAGAAGGGTATAATAATACGATAATTCATAATTCTGTTAGCAATAATACATGGGGAATAGATTTAAGACCTGATATTCCTATGTTTCCAGCTGTAAAAATTTATGAAAATTACATAAAAAATAATTCATTAACATTAAATGAGTACGGAGTAGTAATATGGAAAGCAAATTTTACAGTAATTTATATGAACATTATTAGTTATAATACTGAAATAGGGATTCTAATAGATAAATCGGAATATAGTACCAAAAACCTCATTTATTTCAACTCCTTCATTGGAAACAAAATTCATGCTATTGACAATGGAACTACTAATTATTGGAATAGCAGTGTAATAGGAAATTACTGGGATAATTACACTGGAGTGGATGATTTAGCACCATTTGGAATTGGAGATACACCTCATAATATCACTGGCACTGCTGGTAGTAAAGATTATCTCCCGATTTATAAGGGATCTGGAACAACTCCAGAACCAGAACCTACACCAAGTCCAACTGATGGTGGAAATGGAGGCGGTAATGGTGGTGATGGAAAAGAGGAGTTTGATATTATAGAATTTTTAACGAGTCCAGTAGGGATAACAGTTATCGGTAGTTCAATTGCAGCTGTGGCAGTTATTACAATTATAAAGAAGAAAGGTTCTGGTAAATCACGGGTAAAAGAAATTGAAAGAATTGAAAGAATAAGAAATGAATAAATAATACTTTCTTTTTTTTATATAAATTCCCTAATTATTTTTTTATTTTATAAATGCTACTGTTTTTTTCACATAGTCAATGTAATTTTCAATTTCAATGTTCTTTGTATCCTCCGACCAGGAATATTCTTTAGCCATTAGTTCGGCCACTTTTTCGCTAGCTAGACGCGCTTTATCGTGTCTTATCCACAGCGACATTTCCGTTCGGCGGCAAAATACATCAATTAAATGCGGAGTCATCTCATATCTTAGAACATAGAGTATTTCCGCCTTGATGAAGTCATTTTCATCCATAATTCTTGCTTTAAGGTTCCCATCTTCCTTTATCATTTCGAGAATTTTAATAGCGCCCTTGCCGTACTGTTGGTATATGTGATCTACGATATCATCATCGAGCTTAACTCCAGATTTATTATATTCCTTAAGCCAATCTTCTTTATCCAAGCCAATGATAAATTTCTGTTTCGAAAAATTCTTTTCTCTTTTTATATCTGGAAAAATATTTTTTTCTTCAACATATCTGAATAAGTCTTCTGCCATGGCCCTCCAAGCTGTTAATTTTCCCCCAGTTATGGTAAGAAGACCATCATCAGAGAAGAAAATAATATGCTTTCGGGAAACATCGCTTTCTGACTTTCCTTTTTGCATGACTAGAGGCCTAATACCGGCATATGTTGAAAGAATATTTTCGTATTCTAATTCAGCAGCAGGTAAATGATATTTCACTGATTGTATTAAATAATCTGTATCCTCTTTAGTACAAAAAGGATTTTTTAAATCACCTTTATAGTCTGTATCAGTTGTCCCAAGAATAGTATAATCGCCACGCGGGATAACAAAAAAGAAACGGTTATCACTAATGGAACGTAACCCTAAAGCATGATTATGTTTCACATGTTTGCGTTTATATTGAATATGAACGCCTTTTGTTGGTCGAATTAATGGTTCTGGGACATCATCAGGGTAATTTTTAACCAGATTATCTGTCCAAATACCAGTTGCATTGATTACTAAAGTACCCTTTATTTCAAAATCAGTATTGTTTATTAAATCCTTACACTTTACTCCGATAATTTTTCCATTATTCATAAGATAGTCTAAAACTTCACAATAATTTACAGCATCAGTATTTCTAATTACAGCTTCTTTTAATGTCTCAATAGTTAATCTTGCATCATCTAGATTGGTATCATAATAAAGCATGCCTCCTTCATTTCCCTCTCTAATAAATTCAGGTTCTAATTCGAAAATTTCCTCCGCTTTATACCATTTATGTTTCTTATATATTTTAAATTCAGTATCTTTATTTCCTAAAAAATCGTAAATTTTACCAGCGCCTACTATATCTCGTTTTTTGTACTTTCCTCCTTTTAAAACTACAAGCATGAAAGGTAATGGTCTGACTAAATGTGGAATATGAGCAACCATCCAATTTCTTTCTGTAGCAGATTCCTGTACTAAATCCATATCTCCATGTCCTAGATACCGAATTCCTCCATGACCTAATTTTGAACTCCTAGATGAGGTTCCAGCAGCAAAATCTTGCATATCAACTACAGCAACTTTTAAGCCCCTCATTGTCGCTTCTCTAGCTACTCCAACACCGGTAATGCCCGCCCCGATGACAATTAAATCATATCTAGTTTCTTTAAATCTCTTTATAATATCAGCTCTATGTTGATAATTCCAGGATTGATCAAATAATTTGACTTCTAATTCACTCATTTATATCACATTTTTTAAAATAATTTAACATAATTAAGATTTCCAATTTTATACTATTAGAAGAGATTTATTTTTCAATACTTTGACTATCATTAATCAATGATATTTACGCTATTTTAAAAGTTTCTTGACTCCCTTTAGTGTTTCTTCTGCTTCAAATAAACTTACCTTATCACCTGTGTCTTTCAATATATCAATTGCTTCTCTTAAATTTGTAATTGCCTTGCCTATATCATTCATATCTGCATATGTTTTACCTAATTCAATTAAGATTTTTCCCATCTTGATTCGATCACTGAGTTTTTGAACTATTTGATAGGCATTTCTATAATTTTCAAGTGCTTCGGGAAAATTTTTTTGACTTTTATAGGTATCTCCAATATTAGTTAATCTCATAACACGTCCTGCCAAATTTCCTGATCTCATGTCGTATTTTAGTGCTTCCTTTAATTTTTCAATTGCTTTTTCATAATCTTCTTGTTTGAGATAAACCAATCCCATATTATTAAGGCGAGCAGCCATTCCGTGATAATCCCCTCGTCCTTGAGCAATCTTAAAAGCATCTTCAAATGATTTCATTGCTTCTTCATAATTTCCCTTTTCAAAATGAATTAATCCAATATTATTAATCCTGATTCCTTGAAGCTGTTGATTGCCCATCTCTTTATTGATTTCCAGCGCTTTTTCAAAAAAAGACAAGGCTTCATCAAATGCCTTTTCGTTATAATGATAAACGCCCATAAGATTTTGAAATTCCGCTTCCATTTTCTTTGATTTAATCTCTTGGGCAATATTTAATCCCTTTTGAGCACATCGGTAAAAATCATCTTTAAATCCTAAATCCAGATAAATATCAGCTGTGCATTTCCATTTAAGAACTTCGGGAACATTAGGAAATTTCTCACTTATCCAATCCTGAAAGTGAGGGACTTTAGAGGTTATAGATTTATCTATCTTCGGTATTTTTTCTTTATCAAAAAGTAATGCCCATAATTTTTCTTCAATATATTTACTGGTATTGGCTTTTATCATTATAACTTGGGTTTCCGTATTAGAACAAATTTCAGCAAGCAACCTTTCTGTTCGAGATAATCCCTTTGGGATAACAAAAGCAGCTTTAGGATCAAATTCATACATTTCAATGCTATCTTCTGCATGATGAGCAATCCATATTAAGCTCTTTATATCAAATAAGGTTCTTAGCACAGGTGCAACATCAAAGTCATCACTCCCCGAATATCCCATTATAATTAATGTTTTATCTTTGCTTATTTCCACTAATGATTTTTTCTTGGCGGGTTCTAAGGATAGGACTACATCTCCTTTACCGAATGCGCTAATAGTTGTTACTAAGGAATCAGTGGTTTTAATATTAGTAATAACATTCCTCTTTGCACCATGAAGTTTATAGACCGGAAATTTGCCTTCAGAAAAAGATTTATACGGATTTTGATTATCGGTAAAATCACTTTTAGTTATAACGGGTAAAATTTGTGATTTTTTATCGTCAGGAAGTATTTTTTGTAATGCATATTCAATCAGATAATCAAAATTAGTTGTATAGACAGCATGACCTTTCGCAATGGCTTGCGCTAAAAAATAATGATTAAGATTAGGTTCCGTTCCAAATCCAAAATAATCCATAAATTCTAAACCATAATCGATATAGCGTTGGATTAATTCAACAATCATTTCATATCGAAGAGTTTTTAACGTTAATAAATTCGGTATTTCTTCTTTAGGAGCGCAGAGTTCTAATAGATATTGAATGAATTGAGGTGCAGGGAGAAGATTTGCGGGAGGATCTATTGATATACCTGCTCCAACCATAAAAATATATCGATTGTTGGAAGAAATTAAATTTTCAACCGATCCTTCATATGGTTTAATAAGTTTTCTTTCACTCATAACTAAATGGACTTTTATAATTTAATTAAATTAAAGATATTTCGCAATATCTTATAAAGTTTTATTATCAGAAGATAAAAATGAAATCCTATTTTAAATTCACTAACAATTTTCGATGATTATGTGTTATCTTTTTCTGAATATACTTAAGATTTCATTTACACTGATATATTGGTGGGAGTAACTCTTTTAAATGTACCTGTAACTATTTCAGGCCATCCTGGATTTGCTTTAATAATCGCTCCTAAGTGAAATACAGCCCAAGCGCCGCATAAATCACAATTAACATCATTTCCATAACAACAAAATGGTTGTTCAAATCCAACCTCTCCGAGATAAAGAGGAAGCATATACTTCTTTACGGGGCAATTATTAGTAAATTGTAAAGCCGTTTGGGATAACATAAACTCAAATATCATCATATTATTTAGAATATATTGCGGATATTTTGTTTTTAAAGCTATTACGTTTTTAATAACCAAATCCCGCTCTTCCAGAGTTTTCCAACCAAGATCACTCATATCATTCCTTTTTGGGACATAGAAAGAAAAAGTTACCCCCCTAATAGGAGTTTCTTTTTGTAAAATCTTGATTAGTTCTTCAAGATAATTTTCATTTTTCTTAGTAACTACACAATTACACTGAAGATCTCCATTAAAATTATCCGGTAAATTATTCAAATTGTTTATCACTTTACTAAAACAACCTTTTCCTCTTATCTCATCATTAATTTCTTCGGGTCCATCTAATGAAATAACCCATTTTATTTTTGGTCCTAAATTAATTAAAGGCAATGTTCCGTTGGTTGTGATGACATTCTGAAAAAATAATTTCATTCCTAGCTTTAGGACATCTTTTCTTAATAGAGGTTCTCCACCCATCCAAAGCATTCGAAGGATGCCATATTTTTTCCTGAATTTCTTAAGTTCTTTTATCATTAATTGTGCTGGCATTTCGTTCTTTTTGGTAACTTTGTTAGGAGTACCCTCTCGGAAAACAAAACAATGCTTACATTTTAAATTACATCTATTTGTAATATTAACTAATGCCGCGGGACGAAATTCTTTTTTCATGGTTTTTCTTATTAATATATTTCTTAAATAAAATTGAATTTTTATTGATTATATACTTTTTCTTGAAAAATCAAACTTTTTTGAAAATGTAAATGGTAGTATGCTCAATACCAAAAAGTTTAGATTTTTGAATTTCACGGTTAAATTTGAGAAGTGTCATATTGAATGGAGTAAAGGTTTCGAGAACTTCTTCTTTTGTATAGGCTCTTGAATACATTTTTTCACCCATTATCTCAATTATAACTTCTTTATCAACATCTATACACTCTTCCCACGGTTCATTTAATGAAAGATAAAACAATCCATTTTTTTTTATCGCTTTTATAATTCTTTTCGCAACATCTCTAAATTGTATCGGGTTAAGCATAAGCATGGAAAATGAAGAAAGAGCTCCATCAAACTTATTATAATAATTTATCTCAGTCATAGATAATCTCTCAAATTGCGCTTTTGGTACATTTTTTTTCGAGATTTCAATCATATCCTCTGAAATATCAATCCCTAACACCTTAAATCCATGCTCCGTAAGAGATTTTGCGTAAGGTAAGCCGGTACCAGATCCTATATCTAAAATATAACTTCCAGGAATTAATTTGGAACAAAAATAATCAAATAATATAGAAGGCTCTTCAAGCCATTTTGGACGGTATTTTTCATATTTCGCAGCGATATTATTCCACGCTTTTTTATTCAAAGCAAGAATCTCGTTACTATACAACATTAGTTAATAAAAAATAGCTTTTTTATATAAACTATTCTGAATTTAAAAGCTTATTTAAAATAAGTGGCATTGAATATAGATCATAGTAATTATGTTCAATAATTTCTTTAATTAAGCCCACATACCTTTCGGGATCCTTTTTATATTTTTTATAACACACTCCCACTAAATTACTTGGTAGTTCATTAGCTCTTTTCCAAGCTAATAACTCTTCTTCCATCGATGTTAGAGTATAACTTTGAAATTGTCCTTTAAATTTCCGTCGGCAATTCCAATACAGGTCTACATGGTGAAAGATAGTATTACTTTTTTGATAAGGCTCGTCTTCATCTGAGATCATAGGATTTTCGTCAAAATAATATAAAAATCGATTAGCTATATAGGGAATATCAAAACTTTTCCCATTATAAGTTATGAACGTTTTAAAGCGAGGAAGTATCTGATTTCTAAGATAATCACATATTGCAATTTCATCTTCTAAATCCTTTGCAAAATATTGATGAATTTCAAATTCTCCTTCCTTAAAAAATCCTAGTCCAACAATAATTATAGGACTATCATACAAACCTAATGTTTCAATATCCAGAAACAGAAGTTCTTCGAGGTCAAAACAAAATAAAACATCTAAGTCATAAATATATCGATTATAACAGAGATTTTTATAATCCCTACAATTTATTAAGTCCAAGACTTTTCGTGCGGAGTTCTTGTATTTTAAGTGGATTAATAAATCATTAAGTGTTTTTATGCCTCTTTTAAATAATTGTTGTTCAATGCAATCACCGATATAATACACCGTCTTAAGGTTCCGCATCAGACTATCCTTAGTTTTTAATAAGTTGAGATTACACGGAAAGTTATCTTCCCTCCATATAATTTTCATAAATTTTCCGGTTTCAACAATTACTACTTCATGATTGGGGTAAATTTCTTCGATTTTTTTTCCTCTATACTGTTCTACCAACCGAGTTATATCCAGGCTTTCAAAATTGTAATAGTAGTCCATGATCATTATTAATTAAGAGACTCTATTTAATAACCCATCCTCTGATAATTTATAATAAAAGTAAAATCCAAAAATAATGATATTATAAATAGAGAAAAAAAAGTAATAAAATTACTCTAAATCTATTCTGTGGATTACATCCTCAAGTTCAGTCCTAGTTGGTTTGTACTTAAAGTATCTCCTGGATTCACTGTCTTCTAACACATAGTTACTTCCTCCTCCGTGAATCATGCAGTAAGGGTCAAGTAAACCAATAGGATTAGAATATTGACGTATAAACCCACGTCCGCCCATGGTTCTAAAACAATGTATAGCAGTTTCGAATGATAATTCAGTAGTTTGAATTTTTAATCCCATCGCCTGAGCAGCCATTAATTTCGAACTTCCAAGTTCGGGGCGTTTATCCAGTTCTCGCGTGTAATTTATTAATGCCGTAATTAATAAATTTAGCTGGCGAATATTAGCTGAAATAGGAAACCTAATAACTTGGTATTCGTGGAGTCTTCTTTCAAATTGTCTGCGATGTAAAGCATATGTGTGGGAATAAAGTAATTTCTTCATGGCATCTCCCAAAGCTTCAGCACCTATGACTAATCTTTCCTCAGTCAATTGATGAAAAGCGATATCCAAGCCATTTCCCTGAAGAATATTCTCCCTAGGGAGTTCAACTCTATCAAATATTAAACGGCTTACAAATGCGTCAGTCATTCCATAGGTCCTTATCCTAGCAGATCTAAAGTTTTTCAATTGCTGATTTTGTGTATCAACAATAACTGCACCTAAAGGCCCATTATTTAATCGACCATATAATATAATATAATCTGCGATCATTCCATTAGTTATGAATACTTTTTTTCCCTTAGCTATTACACTATCATCAGTCACTTGTAAATTAAGCTCCATTCTAAATATGTCACTCCCAGCATTAAATTCTGTCATTGCTGAAGATGCAATAGCACCATCTTTAGCAACTGGTATTAAAAAATGTTCTCTCTGGAACTCATTAGCCCTATAATTTACAGGATTGCAGTAAAGAGTTCCTCCTGCAAGTCGACCCATCTCAATGCTCCAGTTTCCAGCAATATAACGTTCACTATAATCGGACCATCTTCCCCCGCATAATGCATAAGCAATGAGAGCGTTTCTCGTTATTTTTCCTACTTCAAATTCATCTTCATTAAGTATTGTTGAATAATAGCCATTTTCAGCCAACTTTTTCATGATTCTGACGACAATTTCCCTTTTTTTATCCTGAGTAGGTTCCTCAACATAATAGTTTAACTCTTCTAAAGCTCTCAAATCCTCATCAATATCTTTCTCTAAAAAATCATAAAAATCGGCCAAGAATTCTTTTTCTTTTGCATTTAGAATAGGGCTTGCTAATAAATCCAATTCCATAACATACTTTTGGATTTTGATTTCTTCAAAATCTGCAAGTCTTGTGTCCATACTAATCTTTATCTCTTTAATTTAGCTAATTTTATTATTATTCTCTATGATAAATATAAGTTTAAAGGTAAAAAAATTTTATAGTTTTATATCTGTATTACTTAAATACATAAAATTTTGGTTTTAATTAGAAATGATAAATTAAAATATGAATATGTGAAAAAAATGATTAGATTTAGTGAAAAACAACTAAAGATCCCTAAATTAATGAGACCCGTATATCTTGTAACAGTAGGGATGTCAAAATTTGATAGGGCATTTCCAGAAACTAGAACTGAGGAACTTTGTATTGATGCTTTAACAGCAGCTTCTGATTTCGTAGGAATGACACCCACAGAATTAAAAAAATATATTCATACTTGTTATTATGGACACTTTGCTGATCACTTTGGCGATCAATTGTTGGGAGAAGCAGTAATTCATGATAGACTTGGATTAGATCCTTTAGGAAATATAGGTGTAAAGACTGGAGGTGCTACTGGAGGATCAGCTATGTGGGAAGCTGTAAAAACTGTTGCTTCAGGATATAGCGACTGTGCACTTGCTCTAGGTTGGGAGAGAATGGATGAAGTACCTACTGATGAGGGCAATCATCTCATTTCTTGCGCAGCAGATAAGGATTGGGAAACTCCTCTGGGACATATTTATACTGGCTATTATGCAGTTATGGCACAGAGATATTGGAAAATATTTGGGAAAGAAGAAGATTCCTTTAGGAGAACTATGGCAGAGATAGCGGTAAAAAATCGAGGTTATGCTAGAATGAATCCACATGCTCAAGGACCTTTGAAAATTACAATTGAAGATGTTTTAAACTCACCAATTGTAGCATATCCTCTCCGTGTTCTAGATTGCTGTTTAATGAGCGTTGGTGCTGCATGCGGAATTGTATGCGATGAAAAAACTGCTTATGAGATAACTGATCATCCTCTTAGAATTTATATTGCTGCAGCAAGTCATACTTTAAGAGTGGCAGACCGACGAAATATGAAGATACCTCTTTTACCAAATGAAAAACTTAATCAATATGATGATTTAGGGAAGAGATTTCCAGGAGGGGACCGATATCCTGGATTTTCAAGCTTTTTAGCAGCACGCATGGCTGCTTATTATGCATATCATATGTCTGGAGTAGTCGATCCATCTGAAGATCTTGATCTTGTAGAACTTCATGACGCTTTTACAATAAGTGATATCCAGACTTATGAAGATATTGGGATTAGACCATATGGAGAGGGAAGAAAATATATTGAATCAGGGGATGCCTATGTAATTAATCCCATTACGAAAAAACCAGGAAAACTTCCAAGCAACCCTTCTGGAGGTTTAATTGGATGTATGCATGCTGTGGGAGCAACAGGACTTATGCAAATCGCTGAAATTGGGTATCACATTTGGAATCGATGGGATGAAATTCATGAACCTGAAGAAAAATGGAAAGCATTCGGACGTGAAAAACCAAAAGATTGGACTAGCCTACAGGTAAAGGGAGCTAAACGGGGTTTGGCAATAAGTCATGCGGGAGTAGGCTCCCATGTAACTTGTACCATATTAATGGATCCAAATAAACTAATAAAGGAGGATTAATATATGCCAAAAACTAATGAGGAAAAAGGTTTTGTTGAGGTCATAAATGGAAGATATAAACCAAAAGGAACCTTTCATATTGTGGAAGCTAATCAACCTATATTTAATAAAGATACAGGAAAATTAGTAGGAGTAACAAATCCAAGAGATATGACCTATATTCATTCATATGGGGGAGAAGCAATATTTTTCGAATCCCTTGGAAAAGGAAAATTAATGGCAACTCGATGCGATAATGATAATTGTGAGACAAAAGGTTCTATATTTGAACCTTTTAGAATCTATTGTCCAGATTGTTTGAGAAAAGCTACTGTCGTAGATATCACTGAAAAGGCACAAAAAACGGCTAAAATTCATTCCTTCATAATAACACATCGTTCGGGAGCCTTTAACACACTTCCAAAACCGATTAAATTTATCAACGTAGAATTCGATAAGGAAGTAGTTACTATTTTGATGAGCGTTTTGTCGGTTGGTGAACCAGAAATCGGAAAAAGAGTTGTCCCGATCTTTCGAACTAAAAATCCAACATATACTATTATGGATCTTATGTTTGTATTAGAAGGTACTCCTGAATCGGATTTACCAGAATTTTTTACGTATTAAATTATTTACTTTTTATTTTCAATTATTTGTTCTATTAATTTTATTAATAGAAAAGATCAAATTTGCAGTCTTGTTTTATATGAACTATCTCAATACTCTTATTTGCTATAAGTATAAAAAAAAATAAAAAATTAATTGTTTATAAAATAACTGAACCCTCTTTCAAGTGAAATATCTTACGAGCCTCATCAGGAGTGGCAAGTTCTCGTCCAGCGATTCTTGCTACTTTTGCGGCCCATTCTACCTGTTCATAGGATCCTTTTGCTAAATTACCATCAATTAATCGTATGTTGTCTTCTAAACCGACTCTTATATGTCCTCCCATTGGTGCGGCGCACATAGCTGCACGAAATTGATCTCTTGCAACACCACACACACTCCAAGTGGACCCTTCTGGCATTAAATTGAGAAGATTTGCTAGATTTTGGTAAGAAAAGGGTATTCCTCCCAGAACGCCCCAGACCAATTGAAAATGAAGTGGCTGCACAAAAAGCCTCTCTTGTCTATTTAAGAAGACCATATTATACATCCCTCCATAATCATACACTTCCATCTCAGGTTTCGTTCCAACTTTTTTCATTTCCTTGGCGAATTTTTCAACCATTCGAAAATTATTAACAAAAACATTGGTATTTCCCATGGTTACTTTTCCAGTCTTATGATCGCCAACGCTGAAATTCATTGAGTTAGTATTTAAAGATGCTAATGGAGGTTGAAAAGTTTTAACAGGAGCAATTCTTTCCTTTTCAGTTGCTACGGCACTTATTGCTGTACTTAAATTGATTAATATTTTTGGAGCTTTTTGTTTTATAGCTTTTAATACTGTTCTGATTTGGTCTAAATTATGTGTAGGATTCCCTTTTTCAGGATCTCTTGCATGTATATGCACGATGGCAGCACCTGCTTCATAACATTTCCTGGCTTCTTCCCCAAATTCTTCAGGGGTATAAGGAACAGCAGGATTTTGCTGTTTAACAGTAACAGCTCCAGCTAGAGCGGCACTTATCACTAACTTGTTTGACAAATCTTCAGACATTTTTCATCTCTTACCTCAAAATTAGTATTTTTATTTTGTATTTAATATGTAAAATAAAGTCTGGATAAATTAAAACACCTATTAATTTAAGTTTTAAGCTTATAATCAAAATATAATAAATATAAAGAATAAAAATAAGAAGTTTGAAAAAAAAGAAAAAAAAATTAGATATTAATTGTACCCTCTTTTAAGCCCAACATCTTACGTGTTTCGTCTGGGGTCGCCGGTTCCCTGCCTGCCAACTCTGCCACTTTTACAGCCCATTCGACTTGTTCCCAAGATCCTTTGGCCAATTCACCTTTTATATTTCGAATATTATCCTCTAATCCAACTCGAATGTGTCCTCCTAAAGCTGCTGCACATAATCCCGCCTCAAATTGTTGATGAGCAACTCCACAGACTGACCACGTAGCATCTGGAGGTTTATGATTTAAAAAATATTGTAGAGTATTAATCGTAAATGGCAGACCACCCAAAACGCCAAAGACGAACTGGAAATGAAGAGGTTCGACAAGTATTTTCTTCATCTGTAGAAAGGCAATATTTTGTAAGCCTCCTGCGTCGTAAACTTCAATTTCGGGTTTTGTACC
>JBHLNT010000320.1:0-3505 GCA_048941265.1 Promethearchaeota archaeon | reverse complement strand
CCTACGTCCTGAGGTAATTCATGAAATGCTACGGCAAGTGTGATTATTATTCCGGTTGTAAGTCCCTCCAAAAAACCAACCATAATAATGATCCCGTCTAAGAAATTGTGCATGCCATCACCTACCAAATTTAAAATGGCATAACTTTTTATCTTACCCCTCTCTTTTACTTGCTCCCCAATTGCTCCAGATTTATCATCATAACACACGAATTGATCTTCTGTTCCATGTGCATGACCATGAAACCAATATATAAATCGTTCTATGACAAAAAAAACAACAAATCCAATAATGACAATTAAAAACAAAGAGTTTTCATTTATATTACCTCCTTGTGCGTTTAATTCTTCAAGATGGTGAAGCGCTTCTGGGATAAGACCAAATAATGCCGTCGCGAGAATTGTTCCCGTACCAAATGCAACAAGAATAATTAGTATATTATCTAAAATTTTTTCTTTTATAGATATCATAAATAGCCCAACTAAACTGAGCGACCCGATTAAAAATATCATTAAAAATCCTATGATTGCTCCATCCATTTGTAACCCCCTTTATGTATCAGTATATTGAGTTTTTATTAATATTAATTAGGGAATATTGTTTGTAAATTTAATTTCAGTTACTGTACACTAATATAATAAGTTTACAGTAATAAAGAATAATACAATAACTAAATTGTACAAAATAATAAAGAATTTATTAATGAAAAGGATGCGATATTAAATAAGCCTCGTTAATGAAATGTTCTCGAATCTCATCCTTTATCGTCTGATAATCATATCCCTTTTGTTCGTAACGCAACTTCATGGCAATTAGTTCCTTTTTCCCATGTGAAATATCACAAATCTTTATCATGTATGCTTTAACTGGCTTTATTCGATAAATATCGACAACTATTTTATCCGCCACGGACCTTAAAGTTTCCTTATATTCTATTTCCATATACATATTTTATCTTAACCCCGTGAAAAAATAATTTTGAATAATTTACAAAAGAGTAAATTTATTCTTATACCATAATGAAGATATATTAGACCTTTAAAAATATATGCTAGATCGTTAGGAACAAAGATTCAGATGGGCAAATTTATAATATTTTCATTGGTTTAATGTTGATCATGAATGAAGATAAATCTCCAAAAAAATTAATCATTAAAGCAGTTGAGATTAAGGGAAACTGTCCGGTATATAAAATAGGAGAAAAAACAGTCATCGAAGGTCCAGAAATAAACTTGGAGGAATCGGATAAAGTCTGTATTCATGCACTATTTTCTTTTGGAAGTTTCATTGTCGCACTCCGCGAAGGGATAAATCCCCAATCATTAGGTCTTACAAAAAACAACAATAATAAAGCATATTATCAATGTCTTGATCCGGGACCGCCATACACTGAAGGTGGAACGGTAATTTTTGAAGTTACCCGAGTTTAAACAGATAAAGAAAATTGGAGAACCATAAAAATTTATAAGCTATTGCGCTAAAAAATAAATTGGACTGTATTTATTTAAAAGATCTTTTTTAAAATATAAAGATGAGTGTATAAGGAACATGTCAAATGAAAAAGAAAAAAACTATTATGTTAAGAAAAAAAGAACTCTAATAAGGCAATTTGACGCCGCAACCGCGATTGTGAAAGATATTTTAATAAAAGAATTCGGAGAAACTAAGTTCAAAGATCTTACCGCAGAAGCACGAAAAGAATTTGAAGGACTCATCCCCCAAATTCCTTATGTGGGAGGTAAAGCTAATAAAAATACTGAAAATCTTGTCAATGCAACTATTTTATTACCACTACTTCGGATTTTTGAGAAAGAAGGAATGAGTTTTGATGAGATTGGCAGATTGGCTTATAGCTTATACGAAGTGTTTTATAAAGTTATCCCACAAGTAGACGATTTATTTAGTGAGGAACATATAAGCTATGAAAAAGTACAAGCAAAAGATTCCAAATTACGCAAATATCTTGGTGATTGGGTTTTTGATTTTATCGACGGTGACGGCAAAACCTTTACTTGGGGTGTAAATTATTCTGAATGCGGAGTGTATAAATTTTATAAGAGCCAAGGAATGGAACACTTAATGCCACTCGTATGTATAGCTGATTATGCCATGGCTCGCGCATATGGATATGGTCTAAAACGTACCCAAACGATAGGAAATGGAGCTCCTATATGTGATTTCCGATATGTTAAAGATGGAACTAATCCTCGAGCATGGCCTCCAGATAATTTATTGGAATTTAGAGGGAAATAAAAATATTTTTCTGTCTTTATAACATTTTAGATATTGCAATTATATGAAATTATATTTTTAACATAAATATAAAAAGTGAATATTAAAAGTGGTTGTTGAAAATTTCACAGTAAAAGTCAACGAAGTGGAGATTGCTTATAGTCGATGGGGAAAGGGCAATAATAAGCCTATAATGCTTATCCACGGTTGGACTGGCTTTAAAGAGTTATGGAAAGATTTTGCTCCTACGCTAGCCGAAAATAGCTTCGATGTGGTAGCACCTGATCTTAGAGGTCATGGAGATTCTGCGAAACCCGAAGGAGAATATACCCATGAAGTATTTTCTAAAGATCTTTATGAGCTAGCTAAGCACCTTGGATGGGATAAAGGATTCATTATTCTTGGACAATCAATGGGAGGATATATTGTACTAGATTATGCTTTGAGATATCCCGAGACGCTAACTCATGTAATCAGTTCTAATACCTCAGTTTACTTAGCAAGAACTCTCTTTTCCAAGATTGTGTGGAAACTCATCATTCGAATGTATCGAAAAAATCCTAATAAAATGATGGCAAAAATGGCTCCTCGCTTTTTTATGAAACCTCAACCTCAAGAAATGATTGATAATTTCGTCGAAATGTCGCTTAAAACCGCAAAACATGCCGGTTTAAGTGCCATACATTACTGTTATAACAGAAATTTGGAACCTGAATTGCATAACATCACGGTGCCCACCCTCGTGATCTCCTCTGAATTTGATCAAAAAGATTTACGAAAGGCTACTTTGAAAATTCATGAATTAATTCCAAATTCAAAATTAGTTGACATTTCTGATACAGGGCATCTTCCCTTCATGGAAAATCCAAAAGAATTTCTTAAAGCCATTATGGATTTTGTAGCTTAAGATGAGCAAATTTTTCTAATTTTTTTCGAATAAGCTTTTTATTTAATATAGGCGTATTAATTATTATGAAAGAGTTTAAAGACAAAGTAGCAGTCATAACTGGTGCTGCCAGTGGGATTGGTCAAGGACTTGCTGAGAAATGTGCTAAGGAGGGCATGAAAGTAGTTATAGCTGACATAAATGAAAAAGGATTAAGAAGGAATGAGAGGAGATTAAAACGACTTGGAGCAGAAGTTCTTAATATACGTACCGATGTCTCAAAATCTAATGATGTAGAACAATTAGCTCGTAAGACTATTGAGGCATTTGGAGGGGTTCATCTATTATTTAATAACGCTGGTTTAGCTATTCCTCGACTTACTTGGG
>JBHLNT010000319.1:0-3507 GCA_048941265.1 Promethearchaeota archaeon | reverse complement strand
GGATATATCTCAGAATTATTTGTAAGTGAAAAAGAAAGAGGTCGCGGAATTGGGAGTTTATTAATTGAAGAAGTTATAAAGCAAGCAAAAAGAAAAGGTTGCTATCGACTCATGTTGGCTAATAATCGAAATCGATTATCTTATGAAAAAGGTTTTTATAAAAAGAATGGTTTTTTGGAACGAGAACACATAGCAAATTTTATTCTGCCATTATATTAACGGAATGTTTTTATGTAGTTTTATTTATTCAGGTTTTTTTTAATCTTTTCTTTTCTAATTTCTTTTTTACTGCACAATATACCTCGCCTTTCATCATAGTCATGAAACATGAATTGCAGCTTATACACTTAGCAGGTGATAAATCACCATTCTTCCAGCGATTTGGTAGATCTGGTTCATATATTAATGGTCTGCTCAATGATATAAAATCAGCATTTTTTTCTTGCAGAATTTTCTCTGCTGATAAAGGATTTCTAATTCCACCAACCAGAATTAAAGGACAATTATTCATGATCGGTTTCAATTTTTTTGCAGATTCTAAAAAATAATTCTCATCTTCAGGTGATTTGATAAATTTACTAGGTAATGGATTTTTATTCTTAGTGATTGATTCTCCAATTCCTCCACTCGGTTCAATTGCATTATAGCCGGTGTCAACTAAAATTTTCGCGATTTCAACAGCTTCAGCTAAATTCAATCCCCTAGGGATATCATCGTCGGTTTGTAGTTTAATAGTTATAGGGAAATTCTTACCAATCTTATCTCTAGTCTGATTATAGATATCTACTAAAATTTTTACACGTTTTAGAGTAGTTCCTCCATATTCATCAGTTCGAATATTTGTGTAGGGAGAAAGGAAGTTACTTAGTAGATAGCCATGTGCGCCGTGCATTTGGACCATATCATATCCGCATTCGTAAGCCCTCCGGCTAGCATTCACAAATCTTTCTACAATTCCTTCGATTTCCTCGGTTGTTAACTCCCTAGGGATTTGTTTAGTTGATTTGTCTTCTATAGGTGAAGGTCCAACGGAAGGATATTTAGGATGAGTCCCTTGGCGACCGGTATGTACGAATTGTGCGGCAATTTTAGTTTCGGAATGTTCATGGACAGTTTTAACCAACTTTTTTTGACCTTCCATATGAGAATCATCAAACAAATACGGCTGGTCCGGACCTCCTGTTGCTTTTGGGTCAATCCCAATCGCTCCTGTTATTATCACTCCTGTTCCCCCTTCTGCTAATTCTTTATAAAATTCTATGAGCTTTTCGCTTACTATTCCATACTTCATCGCCCTTCGTTCATACGTTGCTGATCGCACAATTCGATTTTTAATTCGGACATTACCTATTTTTCCCGGACTAAAAAGATGTTTTAATTCTATTTTGACCACTTTAAAAACAGATTTTTTTAATGAAAAATATAATAAAGGAAGATTATTTTATGTTTTGATAATCAACATATGGTCTAAATTTTCCTTCACTCTCAGCTTCCTTTAATGCTTCAATATATCCGAGAAGGTTGCTTTTTGAAGCCTTTTCCATAAGAGACCAATTAGCTTCGATAGCCCCTTCAGGGCAGGCTTTTTCGCAATACCAACAAAATATACAACCTTCCTTTTGAATTTCTGGAGGATTTGCCTCTATCTCTATGGCATCCGTAGGGCAATTCTCTTGACAAGTCAAGCATTTTCTACATTTATCTATATTAATTTTGAATTTTGGAGAAATTTTTCTCAACATCTCTAATGTTAGTTGATTTGATTGACGCGCCCACCATGTATTTGAAATTAATTCAAATTTTGGGATTAATCCTGTCTCTCCATCCTGAATTCTTACACTTATTTCACAAATCGTTTCTCCAAATTCTTCAGCCTCCTTGAGTTCAATTTCATCAGGATGCCCTTCAGTATGCATTGGTTCAGGATAAAATTGGAGTGAAGAGTACCCATAACTATCAAAGGATCCTATTACTGTATATCCTTTTTTATTGAGTTCTTCATTCATATAATAAAACGTATTTCCTATCAAGCTCCCATGAGTACAGAAAATAAAACAATGTCTTCCTTTTGTTTCTTTAAGATCTTGAATGAAATACTTTACATTTCTCGGTTCTCTATAAAAAAAAGTAGGTGTACCAAATCCTATTAAATCATAATTATCTAACTTATTTTGATCTACTTTTTTCATTTTAGCAATATCACATGTGTTACCACTTTTTAAGATCCCCTCTTTAATAGATTCGGCTATTTTTTCTGTGTTGCTTGTTTGGGAAAAGTATATAATTAACACTTTCAAATTGGACACCATATAATTATACGTAATTTGATTATTCCATCATTAATTAAATAATTTATTTTTTTAGATAGGATTTCCAGATCTAAAGTATTTTAATAATTTTCTAATAAAGTGAACAAAAAGTATTAATTATGAATTTTATTTAAAAGCCAAGCTATATTTTTTCCCAGAATCTTCATATCTTTTTTTCCTTCAGAATCATTTTGAACCTCACCGGGAGATAAACCAATTCCAATCGCATAACCAACAATAATCATTTCACTGATATAAAAAAGGAAGTTAACAGTGTTCAAAGCTTGAATTCCTCCTTGTCTTCTTTTTGCTATGACTATTGCTCCAACTTTTCTTTTGAATGCTCTTTTATTAAACATAGCAACCATGCCTACTCTCTCTATAAAGCATCTCAATTTTCCAGTCACATCACCAAAATAGACTGGAGCTCCAATTATGATCGCATCTGCTTCGGCCATTTTTGCATAAATCTCATTAAGATCATCTTCTTGAATACATTTCTTATTTCTATTTTTCACACATTTATAACAAGATAAACAGGTGTTTATTGTTTTTCCTGCTAATTGTACTATTTCAGTTTCTACTGTATTATCTTCGTCCTTTACTGCATTAAAAACCATCTCAATTAATTGAAAAGTATTTCCTCTTGGACGAGGGCTCCCATTTATAGCAATTATTTTCATTTTAATCTAACCTTAATTATTATGTGTTCAGAATTTTCTATTTTTACTAAATTAATTAATAATTTTGATTAATTGTTTAAATTTGCTTTATTAACTTTTTTTAAAGATGAATGCGTCGAATAAAGGACTGTTTTTCACTTCTACCAATAATTCGTAGTCCTTTGCGAAAATTCTAGGATCAACAGCATCAGGATGGGAAGAAAATCGTTTACGCATTACTTCTATTCCTTTTTGATTAGGTTCAAATATACAAATGATTCCCCTTGGTTTTGTTGTACGTATGAATTCTTTAAATGCTGAGAATTTGTTCTTAATATGATGTAATGCCCCCCATAAGAAAATAGCATCAAAATATTCATTTTCAAAAGCCATATTTTCAGCATTGAAATGAACGAAGGTAATCAAATCATCAACATTCACTTTTTTGGCATTTGTTAGCCAATCTCGCTTGGCATATTCCGTGTTGTCTCCCTCTGGCTCTCCAGTAATTACTTTATAATTATTTAAAGCAAGTA
>JBHLNT010000318.1:0-3510 GCA_048941265.1 Promethearchaeota archaeon | reverse complement strand
TTTTGTTAGAAATAACAGTTCTAAAATTAATTACTTTTAATATTTAATTTCTGATATTTATACTTTTTTAAAAGTGTAAAGTTTTTAAACGATTTCAATTTAAAAAAAACTCAACTGAATCCTTATATTTTTAAACAAAAAAGCGAAGAAATCTACATCTTTCGGGCAATAATAATATATATTAAAAGAGGTGGAAAAGATCCTAATCAGCTCATTCATAATAACAGGATGTTTTATCAGCGTGATAATTTTAATCATGACCGAAAAATTAAATAGAGCCATAGCAGCACTATCTGGTGCAATTGTTACATATTTTGTCTTAATTTTTATTGAAAACTTTAATTTTTCGGTCGTTGTTGATTTATTATTTGGTTCTAGCGAAGATGATTACGTTAACTTACATTCTTTAATTCTTATAATCGCAATGATGATTGTCGTAATTATTTCAAATGAAGCCGGTTTATTCCAATTTATTGCTGTAAAATTAATTATTTTATCTCATGGTAAACCAATTCGTTTAATGATAATATTTTGTCTAATTACAGTAATACTTTCGGCAGTCCTTAACAATATTCTAACTGTAATTATTCTTATCCCCCTTACTATCACAATATCACGCATATTAAATATCGATCCAACTCCATATATTTTAACTCAAGCAGTTTTAGTAAATATTGGAGGAACAATGTTTTCAATTTCTTCGATTCCTAACATTTTGATAACGACATATGCAAAAATCTCATTTACAGATTTTTTTTTGAATGTCGGTTTAATTTCATTAGTTATCTTTGGATTTACTTTAATTTTTTTCATATTATTATATAAAAATGAATTAGTAATTCCCCCAGGTGGTGCTGAAATTTTAAAAGAATTTGATGTTTGGAATTTTGTTCCTAATAAAAAGTTATTAATTTTAACAATAATATCTTTCATTATACTAATTGTTTTATTAGTAATTATACCCCCATCGATATTAACCCCCGATATAATAGCAATTTCCATCGCAGCAATTTTAATAATTATAAGTAGATTGGAACCCAAAGAAATAATTGCTAAAGTTGATTTTGAATTAATTTTATATCTTATTAGTATATTTATTATCGCAGGTGCTCTTGAAATAACTGGGGTAACTGATGCAATAGCGATCTTTATGTCAAATTTAGGTGGAGGAGATATCCTAACAGAAGTTCTCATAATTTTATGGATTTCTGCCTTTTTAAGCAGTTCAATTGATAATATCCCTATCACAAAAGTATTAATCCCCGTCATTGATAGTATACCAGTTCAAGAGAACCCTCAAAACCAAAATCTCAAATTCTATAGCCTTGCGATTGGAGCCAATTGGGGGGATAATTTAACTCCTTTAGGGGATAACATTTTAGTAATGAATATTTGTGAACAACATAAACGGCCCCTCAGTCTTAAGCAATTTTTTAAGCTAGGATTTATAACTACAGTGTATCAACTTACCTTAGTATCATTAATTTTTATTTTAATCTTTGAACTTATTTTAGGTATAATTGTGATTACTTCTATTTTTTTAAGTATTTTAACAATATATTTACTCCATAAAAGTTCTAAAACAATTGGCCATAAAATTGATAAATTATTTAACAAAATTAGAATAAGTATTATAAGATGATATAATATGGTATTAAAAAATATACAAAGAATAAAGTCTGCATTACCCGAAGTTTTTCATGTCGCTATGTTCTATAATACGGGCATTATTTTCCAAACTACTTTTGAACAGAATATAAATATTCCAAAATTAGGGGAAAATCTCGCTGAGTTATTAAATCATGTCAGAAAAGTATATGAACTTTGCGACTTTAAAATGGATAATTATCGAAAATTTATTTTTGAGACAGATGATGTTTCTACTATAATAATAAAATTAGGAGAAGATAGTAATCTCGCACTATTCTTTAGGAAAGAGGAGGATAAAGATTTGAAATTAACTGCCATAAGGCATTATCTAAATAGAATCGAAGATTTAATAGACACCGATGAAACGGAAATCTTATTTTTAGAATTGGCAACTAGAGAGAAAGATTTGAAAATTATTGAAGAGAATTTTCAGCAAAAACAAAAATCCTTAACTGATTTACAAATCCGAGAGTCAGATATAGGATTATCTGAATCGGAGTTAGGAGATATTAAAAAAGCTATTAAAAATCTTGAAGATGAATGCGAACAGTTAAGACAAGAAATTGAAAAGAAGAAATCAGAAGATCAGATAATAATCCAAAAAATTGAGAGTAAAAAAAAATTACCTTAATTTAAATTAATTTATAGTGATTCACATGGCATAATTATGATTATAAGTTCAATTATCATTACAAGTTGTTTTATTGGAGTAATAATTTTAATTCTTACTGAGAGATTAAATAGAGCCATCGCCGCTTTAACAGGCGCAACTATAACCTATTTTGTCTTAATTTTTATAGAGGGAATGAAATTCTCTGTAGTTGTTGATCTTTTATTTGGGACTGATAATGATGGTTTTGTAAATTTACACTCATTAATTTTAATAATAGGTATGATGTTCATTGTTTCTATCTCAAATGAAGCAGGATTATTTCAATTCTTAGCAATAAAACTAATAAAATTATCGAAAGGGAAACCTATTCGTTTAATGTTAATTTTGTGTTTATTATGTGTGTTTATATCTGCAATCTTGAATAATATTCTAGCGGTTATAATACTCATTCCACTAACTATCACCGTTTCACGTATATTAAATATTGATCCAACTCCATATATTTTAACAGAAGCAGTCATTGTAAATCTTGGCGCATCAATATTCCTCATTTCTTCAATACCCAATATTTTAATAGCTACTTATGCTGGTATAACCTTTATAGAATTTTTTCTAAATGTAGGTCTAATTTCTTTAATCATTCTAGTATTTACTCTTTTATTTTTTGCATTTTTGTATAAAAAAGATTTAGTTATTCCTAAAGAGGGTATTTCTGTTTTAGATGAATTTAACGTTTGGAACCTAGTTCAAAATAAATCCTTAATGTATGAATGTATCGGCGCTCTTTCTATATTAATGATTTTATTTATTATAATTCCCTCATCAATAATTACTCCTGATATGATCGCTTTAACAATAGCGCTCTTTTTAGTAATACTTAGTAGATTAGAACCAAAAGATTTAATCTCTAAAATTGATTTTGAATTGATTTTCTACCTCCTCGGTATTTTTATTATAGCAGGAGCTCTTGAGGTTTTAGGACTTCTTACTCTCATCGGAAGAGAGCTATCCACTATTGGAGGTGGAGATCTATTAATTCAAATGATTTTCATCCTCTGGATTTCTGCATTTTTAAGTAGCACTATTGATAATATCCCCATTACAAAAATTCTTATTCCAGTTATAGGAACAATGTCTAGCACGGGATCTGGCTCCGATGGAAATCAATTATATTACAGTCTTGCAATTGGAGCAAATTGGGGGGACAATTTAACACCTTTAGGTGATAATATTCTCGTTGTAAATCT